>PMBW01000215.1 GCA_003153075.1 Dehalococcoidia bacterium
AGGAAAAATGAAATATGTCCGCCGCCAAAAATAATCAAGGTGGGGAATGGTTTGACAGGTTCCAGAAATACATCCACAATTCCGCCGCAGGTCATACCTTCCTTGGAGGCATCGGCATTGGTTAATTCAAAATGGGCCAGTTTAGCCTCGTTGCCGTCAATGAGTTTGAGTGCCTCTTTAATTGCCTGAAACTCGATTGCGCCGCCGCCAATAGTTCCGATAATCTGGCCATCCGGTAAAACCAGCATTTTCGAAGTTTCTTTCCGGGGAGCGGAACCGCGGGCGCTGACAATGGTTGCCAGTACTGCTTTCTCTCCGCGCCGTCTTAAATCTGCGATTGCCTCATAAATATCATCCATGTTAATCCAATCCTTTTTTCACAGCGTTTTGATAATCCTGCGGTGTATCAATATCATTTAATATTTCCGGCTCTTCCAAAGGAAGTTCCAAAATATCGTCTGCGTGGTTTGTCAACACCATTTTAGCTCCGCCTTCCCCAATGGACAGGAGTTCTTTTTTATATTTGGCCGCAAAGATAACAGGATGTCCGTGTCCGCCTTTATACACCGGGCGCGCTATCCCTTTTCCACCTGATTTGTACGAATCGATTACTTTATTGATAATTTGCGCGCTGATTAAAGGCTGGTCGCCGAGCAAAAGCAAATAAGCGTCTACTTTTGCCGCGGCATTCTTCACTCCGCATTTTACCGAGGAACTCATGCCTTCTTTGTAGTTTAGGTTGATAACCATATCGGTTTTAGAAGACGTAATGATTTTTCTACTAATCTCATCAGCCTGCGCCCCTAAAACGACCAATATTCTATCCAATTGAGAAGACTGAGCATTATCAATTACCTGCTGGAGGATAATCTTTTCCCCCCACGGTAAAAGCTGTTTGGGCGAACCCATCCGCTTTGATTCTCCGGCCGCTAAAATGATTCCGACTAACATCGTATTAAAATATTACACTTTACCAAGAAATTTTCAAATTGCAACAAACAATTTTTAAACAATTACAAAATCCTAATAATTAACCAGTGTAGCTTCAGCTTTCTGAGATAATGACGATGTGCTCTGGAGGCAGGTAAAGATGGAAAGTGTTCCCGGTGGTGAGGGTATGGGAGGACGATTTCGGGAAAGAGGCTTCAAGATTACCGGTGTCATTTAATTCACTGTTTTTCACTGTAAAATAACAATTAATCGAAGCCAGATTTTCCACCGAAGAGTTCAAAGTTCCACGAATTGTATTCTGCCCTGGGCCGGCGACCGCCAGCACGTGTTCCGACCGAACGCCGATAGTGATCAATTGGTTGACAGTCAGATTCTTGTGACCATTGGAGGATACCTTGAGGTTCGTTCCCAGCTCCGGAATATTAACCACAACACTCTTATCATTGATAGCAGTGATCACTCCGCCCATGAAATTTCTGAATCTGGTCAGTTTGGCGACATTTTTGTTCACCGGGTGGGTAATAAGTCTGTCTTTACGGTCGCATTGGACTATTTTACCCGATTCATACACAGCGATGCGCGAGCTCAGTCTATAGGCTTCAGCCAGATCGTGCGTTACTAGAATGATGTTGCCTTTATAAAACTGTCGGAGGTTCATTATTTGAAATTCCAGCTGTTCTTTCGTGAGGGAGTCCAGGGCGGAGAACGGTTCATCCAGTAGCAAGATATCAGGTTCCGGCGCCAGAGCGCGGGCGATGGCTACTCTCTGCTGTTGTCCGGCCGATAGTTGCGCAGGGTAATGCTTTTGCAGTCCTTCCAGTTCGATTTGTTCGATTAAAACCTGAACCCTGCGGTTAATATCCGACCTGGTGTGGTGCCGGATCCCATAGGCAATATTTTCCGATGCGGTTAAATGGGGGAACAGGGCATAATTCTGAAAAACCAATCCGACATTGCGGGTTTTCGGCTGCAGGTTGATTTTCTGCTTAGAATCAAAGAGTGTCCGATCATTGAGTTTAATGCTACCGCTGTCAGGCTGCAGCAAACCTGCGATGCAGTGCAAAGTCATGGTTTTACCGGAACCGGAAGGCCCGAGGATACCGAGAACCTCACCGTCAATGGCGAAATTGACATTGAGATCAAAACAGGCTAGAGACCTTTTTATTTCGACTTTGAGCAAGGGAATTCTCCTTGACTAAATGGGGTTATCTTTCTTCCCGGACGTATACAACAGGTCGGGTGATACCGCTTTTACCGGTAAACCGCGCAGCCTTGATTTTGGTTTTTTTAAATATGCCAGAGCGGCAAGTGAAGCCAAAGAAATGCAAAGGACAATAATGATCAAGTCAACAGCCTGTTTGATATTTCCGGCCTGGATATCAAAATAGATAGCAACGGGAATTGTGGCAGTTTTGCCGGGAATGTTGCCGGCCAGCATCAAAGTGGCGCCGAATTCACCCAGCGAACGGGCAAAGCAGAGAATGGTACCCGCCAGAACACCCGGCCACGCCATGGGTAAAGTGACCGAGTAGAGCACCCGCCATTCGCTGGCACCCAACGTACGAGCGGCATTTTCGATATTGGCATCTACCTGTTCAAAAGCCCCGCGAGAGGTCATATACATAAGTGGAAAGGCCATCACCGTGGCAGCGATCACGGTAGCCGGCCAGGAAAACACTACCGTGGTGTTAAAAAAGGCCAGAAACTTGCCTCCCCAACCGTGTTTGCCCAGCAACAATAATAAACCGTAACCCACGACTGTAGGGGGTAAAACCAGCGGGAGGATAAAAGCTGCGTCGATGAATGGTTTCAACTTACCGGTGAATCTGGACATCCAGCGTGCTGCCGCTATCCCAAGTACGAATGTAATGGCTGTGGTTAGCAGAACTGTTTTAAGTGATATCCACAGCGGCGCGAGATATTCATTCATCTAATAAAATCACCTGTTTCAACAATAAAATGTATTCTTTTGCGGGGCCAGGATCACGCGCGCATTTTTTGAAAGGCTCTATTTAATGCGAAAAATAGCAAGAACATTGGGGATTAAATGTAATTATTACTTTACATTTGCGCAGGCATGCTTGTCAACTTTCTGTTGCCCGGAACACCTGGTTTCAAGAATTATTTACAATAGGGGCAGACAGGATAAGTACATTCGGGACATTTGAGGCAAAGGCCCCCATGTCCCATGCCGCGAGTTCCGGTAAACGAAAGTTCTTCATCGGTGAGCACGACCGGGAACAGCGCATCAAAAGCGGTGGTGGGAGCATGCAGCACGCAGGCGGGAACACCGAGGACATGAGTGTCGCCCAATTTTGCATAAAGGAACATGGCGCCTGCCAGCACGGGGAGGCCGTAAAATTTAACATCTGCGCCGGATTTACGGATGCCAACGGGGGTACAATCGTCCGGGTCTACTGACATGCCACTGCAACAAAGAATCACTTCGCTGCCTTTGGCTTTAAAATCCTGAATGGTTTGGGCAATTATGTCGGCGTCGTCCGGCACGATTGTTTCATTATTCACCACACAATCAAGCGCCTCGATCTTTTTGTGTAAAACGGGAGAAAAGCCATCCTTGATACGGCCTTTATAGACTTCGCTGCCGGTAATGATCAAGCCGATATTTTTTAATTTGAGCGGCGCCAAAGAAATCACGGGGAAACGTTTTTTCGCGATCAGTTCCATTTGCGCCAGTTTTTCTTCGCTCGTGAAAAGTTGAATAATGCGGGTGCCGGCAACTGTCATGCCCT
>PMBW01000030.1 GCA_003153075.1 Dehalococcoidia bacterium
ACCAGCACCCCGATCACTGCCCCGATAAAGCAATTCCGCGCCACCGCCGCCGGTTGATTGTAGTATTTCTTCTCTTTCGCCATCGCTCAGGCTCCTTGTCATGAAAAGTATTCCATGCCACTAAAATATTGCAGTGCCCCCATTTTACCCAATATCCCCCATCCTGTCGAGTTCGCCTCGTTTCCATACCGGCGCAAGCCCGTATCCCTTTATACCTTTATAACTTGAATATTTGAGTATTATTTCGGATTTCGATATTCGTATTTCGGATTTATTCACAATTCCCCCCTCCCCGCCTAAATGCTATAATAAGCACCATGTTAGTCCTCTCGCCCCCGCGTGGGAGAGAGCTAGAGAGAGGGGGAAAAATGACTCAAACTGCTAAATTCTGTTCAAATTGTGGCGCCCCATTACAACCGGACGACCGCTTCTGCGCCGGTTGCGGCAAACCACTCGCCGCTGCAGGAACAACTCAATCTGCACCCGCGCCTGTGTATGCGCCTCCGCCTCCTCCCGCTTACAATCCTGCATATAACCCGCCCCCGCAAGCCAATATCGAGGCTCTGGCCGGAGTAATACCCTCGGTATCACACCGGAAAGGGTTCGGCGGAGTCGAGGCTTTCAATATCATTGTCACGCCGCGGCGCCTGATCTTCGCCGTGATGACGAACGACATGATGACCAAAGAAGCCAAAAAAGTGGGCAAAGAAGGCGGGTTCTTCGGCGGGATGCTCAATGCCGCGACCGTCGGGTTTAACTTCTACAAACGTTACCTGGAGATGACGCCGGACGCCGCCCTCGCCGAAAGCCCCCAGAATTTCGCCGTCGACCGGGCCCGCATCACCAGAGTCAAAGTCGCAGCCGGGAAAGAGATCCAAAGCTATGCCCGGATAAAAGCCAACCAGGGCAGCATCATTAAAAATCACCAGTACGAGCAGGGCAAGCTGGAGATCGAGACCGCGGGTGAAAAGTACACCTTCGATTTACCACCGAGCTCGATGGAGATGACTGTCGAGACACTGAGAAGAGCGGGACTATACTAGGCGGAAAAAACCAAAATACAAATGCCAAATCACAAATAAATTCTAAATAACAAATCCAAATATCAAAATATGGTTTGGTCATATTGTTTGCCCCCTCTATCTATACATTTGCTTTGATGTAAGTCTACCGAAGCAAAGTACCTTCGGCTTTCCCCCACCAGTGGGGAAAGAACTAACCGGAGTGCTTAGTTCCCTCTCCCCAGCGTGGGAGAGGGTGAAAGTCCAAACCAGTTTCAATAATCAAGAAGACGCAGGGTGGGTGAAGCGAAGCGCAGCCCACCACTTTAATCCAGCTTCCAAATTCGCGCTTAAAATCCATTTGTTAAGGTGCGCCAATTCAGCGTTTTATTGAACTCTTTCATTATTCGTATTCGTTTTTTTGCAACCCTAAATATTTTTGACGGTAACTTCCTTTTTTCGTGCGTAAAACCGGAAAAACCGCAAGAACTCATCAGCAAAAACAGGCTCTATTCGTTTTTCAGCTATTTTTTGGGGCGTCACGCTTATCCGAGGCTGATTCGTTTTTTTGGTGATGTTCTTAACAATTACGCCTGGTTGAGGCCGGGTCGTTTTTTGGGGAATAATTCGATCCATCAGGATTGCTCCTTTACTTTACTGCGAATGGCTCCGTCCGGCGAGGCGGACTTAGAAAGGGCACGTACTGCCGCTGAGGGACTATGAATATCCAAGATATTGTAGGGCGAGAGCGGGAAGGAAGGCAAGGGGATTTTGTCGCAGCGTGCGGTGGGGTGAAATCCGAAATCCTAAACTCGAAATACAAAATAAATTCAGATGCCCCTCTCTGTGCTCTCTCCCACGCTGGGGCGTACATTTTGACTGCGTAACCATATCCCTTTCAACTGCGGTCGAAAGGGACCTCCGGTTTTCTTCTAAGTCAGAAAGTCTACGGAAGTATTTCGTTGAAGACTCAAAGAGGACTAACTTTGTCAGAACCTCATCCACCGGAGGCGGACTTCCGGCTGCGGCCTATAGTCCTCAATTCCTTCTCAGTGCCTTCGGAGGGGAAAATCCAACCGGGGCGGAGTCAATTATGAGTGATGAGTAAAGGGTAAAGAGAACCCCCTCACCTTGATCCTCTCCCTCGTTGGGGCGAGGAAATTGCCCAGGATGGCAATGCGTTGTAAGGTTTTCGTAATTGTTGTAGCTAAACGTTTTGAACCATGATATAATGTTGCCATTCAGTCTATCTCCATCACATGGCCACCTGATAACACTTGAAGGAGGCACCGATGAAACCGAGAGTTGCACTGACCCATGGCGGGAGCCGGGCACAAAATATCGACCAGGCCTTACGGTTGATCAAGGATGACATCAACCTGAAAGGCAAAAAGAATGTGCTGGTGAAGGTGAATTTCACCTCCCGGGACAATGGGCTCGGCGCCACCAATGTAGAAGCGGTACGGGCGCTCCTCAAGTTCCTGCGGGAATTCTACAAGGGCAAGATCACCATCGGCGAATCCACCAACGTACCGGCGGCAGTCAGATACGAGCGCTTCGGTTACAACGGTCTGGAAAAAGAGTTTGACGTGGAACTCGCCGACCTGAACCTGGGACAATGGGAAATCATCGATCTCTATGACGCGGAACTGAAACCAATGAAGGTGCATTTCGCCAAAAAAGTAATCGAAAGCGATTACCGCATTGCCATCGGCCCGCCGAAGACCCACGATGTGGTCGTGGTCACGCTCTCCTTGAAGAACCTCGCAATGGGCGGGTTGCGGGATGCCGGCGGCGACAAGCGGAAGCTGCACCAGGGCTATGCTGTCCATAACCTCGACCTTTACGTATTGGCCAAAGCCTATCCTCCCCAGCTTAGCATCATCGACGGCTTCATCGGGATGGAAGGCGAAGGCCCGGTAGTCGGCGACCCGGTGAATTGGGGAGTAGCGATTGCGAGCACGGAACCGGTGGCCGCGGATTGCCTGGCGGCGCAATTGATGGGTTTCCATATCAGCGACATCGGGTATTTGTGGTATCTGCAACAAAAGAAGCTCGGGGTGTGCGATATCAAGGATATGGAGATTTTAGGCGCGACTTTCAAGGAATGCCAGCGTCCGTTCCGCCCGCATTCATTTTATAAAGAGCAGAAGGAATGGCGGAAGGCGGAGATTGATAAGATAGTGGGGATTTAGTTACAAATTAGGTACTGAAAATAATAAGGGACCCCCTCACCCTGACCCTCTCCCACGCTGGGGAGAGGGAACTAACTGGGGGAAGTATTTCGCGTTAAGGAACTTAAAGGGAACTAAGCAATACGGCCGAGTTTATTGATTTTAAGGATCATTTGATTGAGGCGGCCGGCGCTCTTTTTATTGTAGTTGAAGATAATCCGCTTTTTGTCCTTGAGTTCAGGCTCGTCGGCTTCTTCCGGTAACGCGGGAGTTTTGAATATTTTGCCGACTTTGACCAGATCCGCAAATTCCTGATTCAAGGTTACCAGGGCGCTGTCCGGGAGTTCTTTTTCCAGTCTGATTACCAGCCTGCTGTAGACCTGCCGCATGGAATGGTAGGTGGAGTAATAACCGGCGATCCAGTCGGCGGCCTCTTCGGGCGACTGCATGATCTTATAGAAAGAAAGGTCATCCTGATCGATGAAGCCGCGCGCCAGTAATTGCTGCCGGATGAATTTATCCCAGGTTTCCCAATAGGCTTCGCCGGGCAGTTCCATCAGCACGATCGGCATTGGCGGGGCTTTCCCGGTTTGTATCAAGGTGAGGACTTCAAATCCTTCATCCTGGGTGCCGAAGCCGCCGGGGAAAAGGGCGATGGCATCGGCTTCCATGACAAAGAAGACTTTACGCGTGAAGAAATACTTGAATGTCACCAGTTTGGGGTCGTCCTGAATGACTTTGGCAGGCGCCTGTTCGGACGGCAGCAGGATATTCACCCCGAAGCTGTTTTCCGGCCTGGCTCCTTCGATACCGGCGGCCATGATACCGTCCGCCGCGCCGGTGATGGCCATGAATTTCATGGCGGCGACAGCTTGCCCGAACCTGACCGCGAGGTCGTAATAGGGATTTTTCACCTCCACCCGCGCCGAGCCGAAGATCGATACTTTACGCACGGAGCGGTAAGGTTTAAAAATACGGGCGGCATGCTTGAACTCGGTCATCACACGGTCGATCATTTTCAGGTCGAGGATATCCAGATTCTGGCAGCTGAGGGCATTCATGACGATGTCTTTGTTGAGATGGGAACGCAGGTCTTTACCATCAAAGTTCAATATATCCTGAGCGGCTTTAACGGCTTCGGCGGGGGTGTTAGCTGAGATTTCGCCGGGGTTGATTTTTTCTTGATTATCCATGTTTTTCATCCTGATTATATATGTTACTGATATTCTAACACGTCCCGGTTTTACGGGCGGGGGGCTTTTTGTTTTTTGTACCTCCACTAGATCCTTCGACAAACTCAGGATGACATTGCGATGTGGACTAACCAGAAAAAGAAGGAGCCCGCCTTGAGGCGGGCTCCGTTTGTTGAGAACTATTTGGCGCGCTCTCTACATTTGCTTCGAATGCCTCTCTAGATGTACACCCTCATACATTTGCTTCGCATGCTTCGCAAAGTACCTTGTCCTGACCCTCTCCCGTACATTTTGCTTAAGGCAAAAGTATTTCGCCCGCGGGCTCAACCTGCGGGTCTCAAGGAGAAGGAACTAACCAAGGGGGAATGGCTTGATTCGACAATTCAGTAGATTTCGGATAGCCTCAGAATGACCACTCCTTTAAAGAAGGGACTAACTTGGAAGACTATTTGAAGCCTTTCATGAATGGTTTATCGATTTTGAACAGGGCATCCACCAGTTTGTCAGTCTCGTCGAGGTCAAGCATGGCAGCGGTGAGGGGGTCCAGCATAATGGCTTGCTTGAGCTTGGTTTTGTCCTTTTCCATGACACCGCGGACGGTCAGTTCCTGCACGGTGACGCTGGTCTGGTTGAGCCCGGCGCACTGAGCCGGCAAGTCCCCGATATAACTGGGATGGACGCCTTCTTTGTCCACGAAGCAAGGCACTTCCACGCAGCAACCGTCCTTCAAATTGGTGATCAGGCCGCTGTTCCTGACGTTGCCGTCAATCCGCGACGGGATACCGGTGACCATCGAGTGCATGATCATGGCGGCATTGATGCTCCAGTGGTATTCTTTGCTGAGTTTAAATTTAAATCCGCCGGCCAGTTTTTGCTTCAATTCTTCATTCTCATCGGCGGTGCGCTTGGGCGCCAGTCTGAATGAAACACCGAGCGGGGCTAATTTAAACTTTTCCACAAGTTCAGGACGCTTACGGAAGTAAGAAGTGTACTGCGGGATATGGCCCTCGCTGCCGCTGGTGAAATAGCCGAACCGCTTCAGCATTTCAACCTCAACAAGGTCAACCTTGACGCCTTTGCCGAAGTAATCTTTTTGGGAGTAAACAGAGGGCTCGGTAAATATTTCCTGAAATCTGGGATAGGCATCCTGCCCTTTGTGTTTGAATTCCAGATACCAGGTGAAATGGTTCAAGCCGGCAGCCCAGTAGGTGCATTCGTCCGTGGGCACGCCGAGGTAGGTGGCATACCGCATGGCGCCGTTGTAGGCGTTGGGACATAAGCCGACGCTCTTGATCCTGGAGTAATCATTGATCGCCCAGCACATCATGGCCATGGGGTTGGAGAAGTTCAGTAACAAGGCATCCGGACATACTTCTTCCATAACGTGGCAAATTTCCAACACGGCGGGAATTTGCCGCAAACCCGCGAAGATGCCGGTCGGCCCGAGGGCATCCGGCGAGGATTCATAACCGAGCCCGGTAGTCAGTTCGTAATCCTTCATCACATTCGTCCAGCCGCCGGCCCGGATAGAAACAACGACAAAGTCCGCGCCTGTCAGCGCTTTCTTTAGATCGGTGGTAGCTTCGATCTTTGTTTTGAAGCCGTTCTGCTCAACCATTCTTTTTGCGAAAGCCGCCATGAGGTCATTCCGCTCTTTTTCGATGTCCATTAAGGTAATAGTGCTATCCCGGAGCTCGGGGAACAGCAGAACATCGTTAATTGTATCCCGCGCGAAGACAAAACTGCCTGCGCCCACCAGTACGATTTTTGCCACTAAGTTGCCTCCCTTTTTATCACTAAGTGTTGTTAATCAGGCTAGATTATACACCTGAGTCTGGAAGGTTGACAAGTTGAAAAGGTGTTAGTTAACAGCGAAGAGTTATGAGTTACGAGTATTGAGTATTGAGTTTTGAGTGAGGAGTAAAGAAGGACTTACGTCCATCTCCCCCTCGCTTCGCTCAGGGACATTGTTGAACTCCCTTAGTTTGGGCCAGGTTGGAGAAAAAGCATTTCAATTATTGCAACGCCATGATAGCTTTGATTTCGTGCTGGGGGATCCTGATAAAGACATCGACGATATCAGGGTCGAATTGTGTACCGGTACAGCGGATGACCTCCCGCAAAGCCGCGTCTATGGACAGGCTTTTACGGTAGGGACGTTCGGAAGTCATAGCATCGAAAGAATCGGCGAGGGTAACAATCCTGACACCAAGGGGGATCTGAGCACCAATGAGTGTCTGATCACTGCCGCGCCCGTCGAAGCTGCAATGATGATACCGGATGATATCGATGATATTTTGATTGGCGATCGGTTTAACGATGGCCGGTCCCACTGTGGCGTGGGTCATAATCTGTTCGTATTCTTCTTGCGTTAATTTACCCGGTTTATTCTGAATATCAGGATTGATCGCAATCTTGCCGACATCATGCAGTAACGCGCCATAACGGATATCTTCCAGCTCTTCAGAAGGTATTCCCATATAACGGGCAATGGCGAGCGTGAATTCACTAACCCTGCGGGAATGCCCGGCAGTGTATTTATCTTTAGATTCAAGCGCGGATACCAGTGATTCGATCGAACCGAGGAAAAGCCGGCGGATTTCCGTGGCCTGTTCATCAACTTTGCCTTTGAGACTTTCCTGGAACTGCCGTAAGGTTACGGCCAATTGCCGCTTGCGGAGGACAATTTCCATACTGCGAATTACTTTATCAAACTCGAACGGCTTCATTATGTAATCCAGAGCGCCGTCTTTCATACACTGGATGATAATTTCCGGTTCCATCACCGCGGTAGCCATGATAACGGCGGTATCAGGGTGCACAGCTTTGATATCAGAAAGCAGTTCAATACCGGATTTGGCGGGCATCCTGATATCCAGAATGGCCAGCGAAACAGTATTTTCGTCCAATCGCTGCATCGCCTGCCGGGCACAATCCGCTTCGAGGCAAGGATATCCTTTTTTT
>PMBW01000080.1 GCA_003153075.1 Dehalococcoidia bacterium
TCCAATATGTTATGGCCCCTTACAGCGTCAGTTTTGCATTCAAGCTTGCTATGTTGTATAATATTAAATAGTTGCAGTTTAGGTTATTAATGCTTTTTATAATCCAAGTAGATTTATAGTATAGATGACCAGAACTCTAACAATATATTAAGAGGAGGTCATCTATGAGTTTTCAGGAAAAGACAATCCAGTGCTTTGATTGCGGCGCCGCGTTCGCATTCACGACTGAGGAGCAAGAGTTTTTCTCATCGAAGGGCTACACTAATGAGCCGAAACGCTGCCCCGCATGCCGTCAGGCACGGAAAGAACGACAGGGCACCAGCACTTACCAGAGAAGTAACACCAGCTACCAGTCCCAACGCCAAATGTTCCCCGCTACGTGTTCCCGCTGTGGTAAAACTACTGAAGTTCCGTTCGAACCCAGAGAAGGCAGACCGGTATATTGCCGGGATTGCTACAGCACGGTAAAAGTAAGCCGCTAAACCGGTATTAATAGTAAGCACGGTCAGGGAACCCCTGGCTGTGCTTATTACTAAATGCAAAAACAATGTTTCAACAACAAACAACACAAAGTCGATCCACAAATCTTACACAATCACGTTAATTATATTTTAGGAGTTTAATGAGTTTCGAGTCTTTCAATTTTCATCCGAGCGTAATGGCCGGTGTCCAGGCGCAAGGATACACCACCCCTACACCAATTCAAGAGCAAGCTATCCCCCCGATAATGGAGGGGAAAGATGTTATCGGGCTGGCGCAGACCGGCACTGGTAAAACAGCCGCCTTTGCGCTGCCGATATTAAACCGTTTAGCTCAGGGCAAGCGCGGTCAACTGCGCGCCCTCGTTATTTCACCCACGCGTGAACTGGCCGAGCAGATCTGCGATTCATTCACGGATTTAGGCAAGAAAACCGGTTTGCGCAATGTCGCTATTTACGGCGGCGTGGGAAAAGAAATGCAAATCCGGAAACTGCGCAACGGCGCCGAAATCGCCGTCGGCTGTCCCGGCCGTTTGCTTGATCACCTCTACCAGGGCGACCTTGATCTATCCAAACTGGAGATCCTGGTTATCGATGAAGCCGACCGCATGTTTGACATGGGCTTCCTGCCGGACATCAAGCGTATCCTTGAATGCATTTTACAGCCGCGGCAGACGCTGCTTTTCTCCGCCACGATGCCTGATGATATCCGGCGTCTGGTAAAAGAAGTGCTGCGTAATCCGGTGACCATCCAGATCGGTCGTTCCGCTCCGGCAGCATCCGTATCGCACGCCTTATACCCCGTTCAGCAAAACCTGAAAACAGCTTTGTTGATCGAACTTTTATACCGGACAAAGACCGATTCAGTGCTGGTATTTGTGCGCACCAAGCACCGCGTCGAACGTCTGGCCGAACAACTGCACCGGGACGGCTATAATGTCGCCTCTTTGCAGGGTAATCTTACCCAGAGCAGGCGTCAGGCAGCGCTGGACGGTTTCCGTTCGGGAGCTGTGAAAATTCTGGTAGCGACTGATATTGCTGCCCGCGGTATCGATGTATCCAACATCTCGCATGTCATTAACTACGATATGCCGGAGAATTCGGATGCTTATATTCACCGCATCGGGCGGACAGGGCGCGTCGAGGAAACCGGCGAAGCATTTACATTCATCACCCACGAAGACATGGCAACGGTCCGCGACATCGAGAGAGTGCTCGGCAAACCGATCGAACGCCGTACGCTGGAAGGTTTTGATTACAAAACCCAGGCGTCGGACAAAGCGGAACGCCGCACCCCGGGTCCGGCAAAAAGGGCTCCTTTCCGCAGGCCCGGCACAGGGCGCAAACCCCAGTACGCAGGGAGCAGAAGCAATTAGTCTTTCTTAATCCAGGGCAATAGCTTCATAAGGTGGGCAAAGTCGAGATGGGATCAAGACCAAACCCACCTTTCTTTTTACCCGAAATCCAATAACCAAATTTCCAATGAATACTAAACACTACAAGGCATCGAAGATACCATTTAATTAATTGACTGCCGCAGAAGAAGATGGATCGGGAGTATTATTCGATGTGTTTTGAGTGAACGGCATCGCGTTCATCGTTTCTTATTTGGTCTTTTATATTTGTTTGTAATTTGTAAATTGGAGTTTGGAATTTATCACGGTGTGGATATATTCCCGCCTTACGTATATAATAAACACTTATGACAGTAGTCGTAACCGGCGCATCCGGACACATTGGCCTGAATCTGGTCAGGGCGCTCACGGCGGATAAACAAAACGTCCGCTCGCTGGTGCATGTCAACCGGAAACCTGTGGAAGGGCTGGGGGCGGAAATCGTTCGCGCGGATGTCTCCGACGTGCAATCTTTAGCCAAAGCCTTTCAGGGCGCGGACATAGTTTATCACCTGGCTGGCGTTATTTCCATCGTTAACACTGAATGGCCGCTGGTAGAAAAAATCAATGTGCAGGGCGTCCGCAATGTCATTGAGGCTTGTCGTCGCAGCGGCGTGAGACGGCTGGTTCATTTCAGTTCCATTCATGCTATTCAGCAGGAACCGCGGGATGTGCCCGTTGATGAATCACGTCCTTTGATAGAAGGCCGCAGGTATCCGCCTTACGACCGTTCTAAAGCAGCGGGGCAGTGGGAAGTGCGAAAAGCAGTCGCGGATGGTCTGGACGCCGTCATTGTAAATCCTACCGGTGTTTTCGGTCCTTATGATTATCAGCCCTCGTTTTTTGGTTCCGCTTTACTGGGAATGGCTAACGGCAAGATGCCGGCGCTGGTCAACGGCGGGTTTGACTGGGTGGATGCGCGTGACGTGGCGCAGGGCGCAATTCTAGCTGCTAAAAAAGCCCCCGCTGGCTCTGAGTATCTTTTATCCGGTCATTGGGTGTCCATGCCGGACATAGCTAAAGTAATGAGGGAAATTTCGGACGCTTCGATTACCGGTTTTGTCTGCCCGATGCCGGTAGCGCGTTTCGGAGCGACTTTTGCCACGCTCTACAGCCGTCTGGCGAAGAAAAGGGCAATATATACCAGCGTCTCGATGAATGCGTTGAAGAGCAATCATAATATCAGCCATGACAAAGCCGCCCGCGAGTTGGGGTATCAACCGCGTCCATTTAGAGAAACACTCACAGATACCTTGGAATGGTTTGCAGAAAACGGTGACTTAAAATGCTCGTTAAATCGGAAAAATGGTTAGTGAGCGCATGATCAACGGACCAACATTTTATAACGACTTGCTATTGTTTTCGTTTCTACTGGCGGTGGTGGTTTTTATCGCCCTGTTTTTCTTTTCCGCTCCCTACGGACGGCACGTCCGCAAAGGATGGGGGCCGGGCATCAGAAACAAACTGGCCTGGGTGGTGATGGAAGCGCCGTCGCCGTTACTCTTTGCGGCCTGCTTTTTACTTGGTGACAACCGTGGGGTTGTGCCGCTGGTATTTCTGGGGTTGTGGGAAGCCCATTATCTGCACCGCGCGTTCATTTATCCCTTCAGCCTGCGCGGCGACCGGAAATTCCCCATTCTCGTTATCAGTTTCGGGTTTATTTTCAACTGGATGAATGCCTATCTGAATGGGCACTATATTTTTACGCTTGCAACCCAATATACCGCGAAGTGGCTGACTGACCCCCGTTTCATTGCCGGTTTGACGCTGTTTGTGGCCGGGTATTTGATCAACCGCTCCTCGGACGGCATTTTACATAGCCTGCGCGCGCCGGGTGAAACCGGATACAAGATCCCGCAAAAAGGTTTTTACCGCTGGATTTCCTGTCCGAATTACCTGGGGGAGATCGTGGTCTGGAGCGGCTGGGCTTTAGCGACCTGGTCGTTGCCCGGGCTGGCGTTCGCAGTATGGACGATTGCCAATCTGGCGCCGCGCGCCCGCTCCAATCACATGTGGTACCGGCAGACCTTCCCGGATTATCCCGCCGAACGTAAAGCGCTGGTGCCCAGGGTGTGGTGATCATTAGTAGCATTCTTGTCAATTCAAAGTATAACCAAAAAGAAATAATCGAAACAATCCGGCTGCTTGAAGAAAAATTACTCCGCCCGGACGTGCGGCATTCGGCTATATAGACTGCCAATTTAGTGTCTTTTTTCAATTATTTCGATGTTGCCCATCATCTCCCTGGGGTTGTCCGAAAATATTCATTGGTAACGATTAATATGTACGTTTTAACTGCGGTCTATCTTTTTTAGCTGCAGCTAAAAGAACCTCCGACTTTCTTCTAAGTCAGAAAGTCTCCGGAAGTATTTCGCTGAAAATGACTCAAGATTCCTCCCGCACATCCTTTTGGAAAATAATAGAAGTGTGGGATTGCTGACGATCAGGTTGTGTCTTTGCTTCGAATGGCAATGCAAAGTATCTCCGGTTTTAAACCTGCGAGGAATGACAGAACGGTTTTGTCATTATCGGGCTTGACCCGACAATCCAGGTAATTTCGGACAGTCTCAGGTCTGCAGGGATTTCTCCTTTTTACCGCTGTGTATTTGTGAGCGCTTACTTTATCAGCAGTCTCCTATAGGTGTGTAAGCTCTGCTGGCGGATGATCTTGTGGAGTTTCCATCTGGAAAGTGATTGATAACCTGTGGCATATCGTGTTTCATCAGGGGACTGTTATAGACAAGTAGTATATCTGAAATTCAAAAGATAAGCTGTTTTCTATTTCACCATGACCATCATCATTTTAAAAGGCTTGACAGCTTTCAGCGAGTGGGGATTTTTCGCGGGGATGGTGATCATCTCACCGGCGTTTAATATGTAGGATTTGCCCGCTACGACAAGATCGGCCTGGCCTTCCAGAATTGAGATCATGATATCGAACGGGGCAGTGTGCGCAGGTAATGCCTGTCCTTTGGCAAAAGCAAACAGGATTATAGTTCCGGTCTCCTTATCAATCAGTGTTTTACTGGCGACCGCGCCTGCCTGATAATCAACAGCGTCAACCAATTTGTCAATGCGTGCCAACGTGTCGTTTTCCGGCTGTTTATTGCTGTCTGCCATCTCTCTGCCTCCTCACTTGGCACAATTCTAATATATAAAAGGGTTTTTAGCAACTGGTTATTTAGAATCAAATAAAAGAAATATAGACAAAATTAAGATAAAAATACCGGTTTTACATAACAGGCCAGCTATTTTCCGCTACCGGCGTCTTTGATTGCCTTTTTAATTTCCCTGATCCAGTCTATGACCAACATGATCTGCGGCTTCAGGAGCGTTTGTTTATAGGGACGAATGAATTGAAAAGCGGCCATTCTGGTAGCTGCGTGTTTATCCACAAAGACGATTGTCAGGCAGATGTGGGGAATGGGGGTCCAGTTGTACGCGCCGATTTTCAATCCCATAATTGATGACAGGGGTATCTGAAAATTGTCCCGGTTCAGGGTATAAGCGTAATTCAAAACCTGTTCGGTCGGGGAGTCTGCCAGCTTTCGGATGTTTGCTGTGACTTCTGGGCTGGATGTTATAATATTGAGAAAAATCAGTCGGCGGTTAGTGACNNTTTTTCCCACTTTATGCCTGCCTGTTGTTGCTTTATTAATGATACCACAGCCTGATTTGATTATGCCCGTATCAGACTCATAACTCACTACTCATCATCGAGTCCGCAGACGAAATACTTCCGGAAACCTTCTGATTTAGAAGAAAACCGAAGGTCG
>PMBW01000141.1 GCA_003153075.1 Dehalococcoidia bacterium
ACCTGGGTAGAACCGGATTGCGGCGTGATCCGGGTGATCACCTGCGATTAACTATTCGTTTATTACTTCAAACCGGAGGTAGAATATGAAAAGAGCTTTTGTAGATATCCCGGAAGGGCAGATTCATTACCGCACAGAAGGCGAAGGTGAACCTGTAATATTGCTTCACATGGCCGTGGCTTCGTCAGATGAGTTCGTCCGGCCGATGCATTTCCTCGCAAAGCAATACCGGGCGATCGCGCTGGATTTTTTGGGCGCGGGTGATTCCGATCCATCGCCATACCCGTATAAAATAGTGGATCATACCCGCACCGTGATCAGTTTCATGGATGCTCTCGGCATCAAGAAGGCGCACATCGTCGGGCACCATCTCGGTGCTTCGATCGGGATGGAGGTTCAAATCGGNNAAAGCGGACGGTTCGCACTTGCTGGAATGGTGGCGCCGCGCGGGCATGTGGGGTGGAGCCCCTGATATTCTTGAAGAAAGAGTCCTGGAATACATTAAAGCCGGGCCGCGGGGCGAAGAATCCCATCATGCGACGGAAGGGTATAATCCGAAGGCCAGATTGCCGCTCGTTACCTGCCCGCTGATGATCCTTTTTCAGACTGAAGACCCGTTCTACTGCACGGCGGAAAAAGTGAAGCAACTGGCTCCCGTCGGTACTAAATTCACAACGATGGAAAACGGCCATATCTACGTCGACCGTATCCAGCCGCAGGAATTTGCCCGGGCAATCCTCGACTTTTTAAATGTGCCGGATAAACCAAAGAAAAAATAAATGAATCATGACGAGATAAAATCAACTCCGCAAGCACCGATTCATACCGGAATCAGTCCTCAGGCCACGGCCCGCGAAGTACTGGATAAACATAATTTGCGGGGTAAGACAGCCATCGTGACGGGCGGCTATTCGGGGATTGGGCTGCAGACTACACGCGCTTTGGCGAACGCTGGCTCTACTGTCGTCATACCGGCGCGGGTAGTTGAAAAAGCGCAGGCGGTGCTGGTGGAAATCCCTAACCTGGAGTTCGATACGCTCGACCTGATGGATCAGCCTTCGATCGACGCCTTTGCCCATCGGTTTTTAGCTTCC
This sequence comes from Dehalococcoidia bacterium, assembly GCA_003153075.1. The sequence goes on from PMBW01000141.1 coordinate 1,095, forward strand.
GGCAGACCGCTGCATATCCTGATTAATAATGCCGGGATCCTGGGCGTTCCGCTGAGGCGTGACGCACGCGGTAATGAATCCATGTTTTCGACCAATCACCTCGGCCATTTCCAGCTCACGGCAAGGCTTTGGCCTGCGTTAAAAAAGGCCAACGGAGCGCGTGTCGTTGCGCTGTCATCCTATTCTCATCACGCCGGCGGATTCGATTTTGACGACCCTAATTTTGAGCGCCGGGAATATAATAAAAGGCAGGCTTATTCGCAGTCTAAAACTGCGGCCGCTTTATTCGCGGTGGCGCTGGATAAACGGGGTAGAACCCACAATATCCGGGCGTTTGCGGTGCATCCCGGATTTATTCCGGATACAAATCTGGATCGTAGCGTCCCCATCGGGGAAAGAATGCCCCGTTTGGTCAGAGATGAAAACGGACAGATTATTTCCAATCTCGACGGTATGCTGTTTAAAACCGTCGAGCAGGGTGCGGCGACCATCATCTGGTGCGCCACCAGCGAACAATTGAACGGTATGGGCGGCGTTTATTGCGAGAATCTCAATATTGCCCGGGCTGTCCCGGCTGATCAGAAAAAGGGGCCGGGTGTCTGGCCGTGGGCAATCGATCATGACCTGGCAGAACGGCTCTGGCAACTCAGTGAAAACCTTACCGGGGTAAAATTTGTAATTTAGATAAATAAAATAATTCCAGGTTTCCTTCTTCATATTATCTACGCTAATAGCTCAAACAAACTCTTTCATCTCATATTGACGACAGGCGTTCCGTAAATATATCATGGTTATTTGACAATACCTGATAATACCCATTTATTAAGTTTACATAACTACTGCTATTATGCGGGGCTGAACTGCATGGAGGAGTGATATATGACAATTAATGGATGGACTGCCAGGGTATTCACTGTGTTAATTGTAACTACCTGTGTAGCTGCCGCTGCCGGCTGTGGGCAAAGCAGTCAATCTACCACTTCAGCTACTTCAACGTTATCAAAAACAGTATCGAGTTCAAGTGCTGCTAAAGTAAACACAACTGTTTCCTCATCTAAACCGGGTACATCAACGACCGCTGCCGCCGGCACGGTACTGAAAATGAAAACCGTCAGTTATATTGATCAGAAGGGCATCGGCAAAGAAGCCTTCAAGCTGCTGATCCCCTCGGACTGGCAATATGAAGGCGGGGTGCAGTGGGTGCTGGATAATCCCACCATGCCCGCGGTATCCGCATTCAGGGTCTGGAATCCGAAGGGTCAGGAGCAATTCCAGGTCTTCCCCAATCAGGCTTTCTTCTGGACGGATAACCCGCTGACCGCAGGGCTTTTTCCGGTCGGTTCGAAGTATTTCGGCAACGAAGTCAAAGCTCCCCTGGAACCGCTGCAGGCGCTCAAAGACGTTGTGATCGCCAGATTCCGCGGTAATGTGCAGGGATTGAAAATAACCACGGAACAGGATATCTCCAGCGCCGTTAACGCGGGCAACACCGGCAGCAGCGGCGGCCTGCAAACCACTAATAAAGCCGGGAAGATCAGAATTGAATACACCGAAAACGGCAAAACCTACGAGGATGAAATGTACTGCGTTATCCAGGCTACCTATATCCCGGTGCAGACTCTCTCCGGCTGGAAAACCAACATTATGTGGGGAGTCAACAATATCGCGTCTTTCCGCGCCGAAAAAGGGAAACTGGATGCCAACGCCAGGATATTCCAGACCATCTCCGATTCGCTAAAGCTGAACCTGCAATGGTTCAATACCTATGTCCAGGTCGTCGAGTACCTGATTAAGGCGAATATTCAAAAGATCAACAGCGTCGGACAACTTGGCTCGATCATTGCGCAGACCGGCAGCGAGATCCGCCAGGAGAATCTGGACCTCTATAACCAGCGGGAAGCCGTCAACGATTCTATCTCTAATCAATTCAGCCAGTATGTCCGGGGTGTGGACAATTATTATAACCCCATCGAAGGCACGAATGTCGAATTACCGACGGGCTACAATAACGTTTGGGTCAATGGCTCCGGCGATTATGTGCTGTCCGATAACCCGAACTATAATCCGAACGTCGGCTCGAATCAGAATTTCCAGCGGCTGGATAAAGCGAAATAGCCGGGACGCCTGCCGCATAAAGCGGTAGTATACAATCAGGTTAAACGCAATATCGCATTAGTGACCAAATAAATATTAGGTAAAACCGTAAGGCGATTTAGTACGTTTGCACCATTGCTTAGGATTAATTGTTCTGATATGGTTAAGAATAAGAAGAAATAGCCGGGCTTTTTGTAGCGGATAAACACGAGCGGCTTTCAGATATTAGGTTTATTTTTACTACGTTTCTTCCCAATGGTTTTCTGCACGAAAAATCTACGGATATAACTTGTCTCGTTTTGATAATCCGGCGGAATAATGTCACTGAAAATTAAATTTCTGCAATGGACTAAAACCCCCATCTTCTGGGCAATCGCGATTGCACTGGTTTATGCCTGTGTAATGATGTATATTACTATTCATCTCCTGCACGATTCATTTCATACTTCAGCGTTCGATTTAGGTGTTTTTACACAGGAGATGAGAAATACACTCCAGGGGAATATTTTATACAGTCCGGCGATCGGCGGATCACAATTTGTTCCTCATTTTTCTCCTGTGCTTTTTTTATTGGTGCCTGTTTACTGGTTATTTCCTCATGCCCAGACGCTATTAGTTGTGCAGTGTCTGCTTCTCGCTTTTGGCGGCTATCTGATATACGTTATTGCTAGAGACTATAACTACAGTCATCGCGCTAGTTTGATTTTGGAATGTCTGTATTTTGTAAATCCGTTGGTTTGGGGAGTCGCACTTTTTGATTTTCATACCGAAGCTTTTGTTATTCCCGCTTTCCTAGCTATGTTTCTCGGTTTGAAAAGGAATAATTGGATTTTTTTCGGCTTGGGTTTATTATTTGTGCTTGCGTCCAAAGAAGATGTAGTTCTGACATTGGGCATTTTTGGTGCTGTGCTTATTATTTTCGATTATTGGCAGCATAAAAAAGTGCAGAAAACGTCAATAATTATCTTTTTGTCAGCAATCTTTACGTATGCCTTAAGTATAGTCGTTTCTCGATTGGCCATAGTTGGTGAGCCCATCCGTGTCCTTTCTTTTCTCACCAATCGGTATGCATACGTTGGCAAACCGGTATCTGAGGCTATCCCAATGGCGGTCAGCACAATATTCAGTAAGGGTTCATTATTCCTGATTGGCGCGTATCTCGCGCCGTTGGCTGCTTTACCTTTATTATCGCCAAAATGGTCAATCCCCGGTCTGATAGTCATGCCCTCGGGTATAGTTTCTACTAATTCAGGGCAGCATAGTCAATTAATGCAATATCCGGCAGCAGCTTTGCCCTTTCTTTTTATGGCATTCATCGAAGTCCTGCCGCGGGTCCACATGAACCAGCACATACAATTATTGATTAAGAAATCGAATAATCGCATGATCACATACTCATTTATATTTTTAATCATTATCTCTTTCAGCGTTATCTCCGAAGGCAGGATTAACATCGCTTCTTTACCGGATGAACATGACGCAGCCATAAATCAAGTGATCGGGTTAGTTCCCGACAACGTTACAGTTACGGCCAGTAATGAAATCTTTCCCCATCTAAGTTCACGGACGTATGTTTACCTGGATGCCGTGGAAGGGAAGTTGATAGCTCCAGCAGCAGGAATAACAAAAACTGATTGGGGATTTCCGGATAAACGCACTGAATATGTAATTATTGACACTAAAAATTACAAATCTTTTGCTTTTTATACGATAGTACGGTCAAGCGAATATAAATTTGTTAAATCTATTGATGGAGTCGAGTTGTTTCAGTTTCGGAATCAAAATTAGTCCGTATTTTGTTCTTGGAGATATTGAAGTATTAAGCTAATTTGCCTTGAATCAGGATTTCGCCCGTTTAATTATTAGTGCCCGGGAATAATCCTGAAACGGTTAAGACACCTGATCCGCTATGGAATTAAATGCAGGCAGTTCACACAGCTTTCTGGAAAACACCTTCGAACGAAAAATTAAAAGAGTTGTGCCCATAGTGGTCTGCGATGATCCTATCTCTTTTAGTTAATGAAACATCATCGAGTTTATTATGCAACGTATCAAGCTGAATTATTTCCCATTTACCGGTTTGTTTTACAATAGTGACAAGACTCTCTGGAGAGTAATTCCGTTTATGGTCTGGATTTGCCCCCCTTTCTCCGATGCGGGGATAGTATCTCTCATCAGGCAAAAGAACAACAAGGTAACCTCCCGTTTTGAGAGCTCTCCGCATTTCCGCTACACTTTTTGCAGGATCAACAAAATGCTCTAGACAATGACTGGAGAATATAAAATCTAAAGACCCATTTGAGAACCATGATAAGTCCAAATATTCTTTGGAAGGACAACCAATATTCGCGCCGTAGGCGTACCCGAAATCTTTATCTCCTAATCTAATATCAATACCAATTGCGCATGAATGAATTTTACTTAATCCGCAGCCAATATCAATACCAGCGCCTTTTGTGTATTTAATTACTTCATTAAATTCTAATCGCCTGAATATTGTCTCAAAGGAAGCTCCTACTTTTTCAAAATTATCTTCCATTTCGCTAATACTTATACTATTTCCATTCGGCGAAATAAGAATCTTCTTTTCCATAAAAAGCCTCCAAAATATTTGTCGTTAGATTTGTAATATCCTGCAACTAAGATTAGTTTTAAGTTTACCGTTTCTTATTAACGTCGTTTTCCGTAAGTCTCTTCAACAGCCACGAACTTGATTGAACTTTCGTCCCACCGACATCATAAACGATTTTACACCCCAGTTCTTTGCAAACTTTGATTTCAATTTCTGCCATATTGCCCGGTGTTCGGTCTCCGCCTTTCGCCAGGATGTCGGGCTTGATCAGTTTAAGCGCTTCCTCACAAGTAACATCTTTTCCCGGGTCAATTATTACCTTGTCTACATACTTAATACTTTCGATTATTTCTTTTCTTTCCTGTTGATCAAGGTAAAATGTTTTGCCTTTCTTTTTTATTAATTGTTCATCGCTATTTAACATCACTACCAGGACATCGCCCAACTTTTTAGCTTCTTTAAACAGCCGTATATGTCCTTCATGAAGAGGATCAAAACCTCCGCCGGTAGCGACAACGACCTTCTTTAATTTGAAAAACCGGCCAATATTCTTAAGCATATTTTCTTTCAAATCGAAGTTGCCACACGAGTTTAAAGTAATCTTTAATTTCTTTTGACGAAAATTTGGAGCTGCCTTGAGTCCGCTCTGTAAATACGATAGGAATCTCTTTGTAATTAAATCCATTTTTTATCATGCGGTACACTGTTTCCATACCAATTGAATATCCGCGTGATTTGAATTTATCGAAGGTCAGGCTCTGTAAGGCTTTTTTCCTATAACATTTATAGCCGCTGTGCCATTCTTTTATACCCCATCCTAACATCATACGCGCATATAAACTGGCACCGAGACTGACACCGCCCCTGAAGAAATTTCTCTGCCCCATATGGCCGCCTCGGATCCGTCTGGAACCAATTACAATGTCATATTTCGCTGCTTCTTTAAGTAACCGCGGAATATCAGCCGGGTTATGACTGTAATCAGCATCCATCTCAATAATATAATCGACGTCCTGACTTAGTATATATTTGAATCCGGCAATACCTGCGGTACCTCGCCCCTTCTCGTTACGATGAATAACATGGATTCTGCCGGGATTTTTTGTGCTTAGTTCTTCGGCAATCGTTCCGGTACCGTCAGGAGAATTGTCGTCTACTATCACAATTAAAAGTTTTTCTATATTTAATTCCTTTAACTCGGAGTTGCTTTCGAGCCCGAGGAGACTTTCAATCATTTTAACGATATTTCCCGCCTCATTGTAAGTTGGAAGCATAACTGCTGCTTTCATATACTTTCCTTTTATGTTTTTGAGCTTGTTTTATTTAGTGAGTGGTAATTTTATTGACCTTTAAAAGCTGCGCCGCTTCTATTAGGTTCTTCACAGCGTAATCAGCCTTGAGCCCGGCTTCAATCTCCCTGTTAATAATTAATATCGTAGAACACCCGGCAGCTTTGCCAGCTTCGATATCTTTGGCGCTATCTCCGATAAAATATGATTGACTTAGATCAATATTAAAATCGCCGGCTGCTTGTATAATTAAATTCGGTTTTGGTTTACGGCAATTGCAGTTTTCATCCGGATGGTGTGGACAATAATATATTCCATCGATATGGGCTCCCTCATCAGCCAGTTTTGTTTTCATTTTCTCGTGTATACAGTTAAGCGTTTCCTCGGAAAAATAGCCGCGCCCCACTCCGGATTGATTAGTGATCAAAATAACTTTAAAACCGGCTGCATTAAGTTCCTTTATGCCTTTACCTGCGCCGGGTAACAATTCGAATTGTTCCGGAGATGAACAGTAGGGTACGTCCCTGGATATTGTACCGTCACGATCGATAAAGACGCATTTGTTCATACAGTTTTAATCATTTTATTTGTTATGAAAGCATCTCCAACTAAAGAACAGATTAGATGGCCGATGGTTATATGCGCTTCTTGAATTAACCGGACATCATTTGAAGGCACAGCTACAATATAAGATACCTCCGGGTGGAAGCTACTAACTTCGCCTGTTAAAATAACCGTTACTGCTCCAATTTTATTAGCTTCCATTAGTGCTTTAAGCACGTTAATCGACTTACCGCTGGTGCTGATACCGATAACTACATCTTCTTTTCTTACCAGTGATTGTACCTGACGGGAAAACACATATTCATATCCGTAGTCATTCGAAATAGCAGTAAGACAGGAAGTATTGGTAGTAAGAGCGATCGCAGGTAACGGAATTCCTTCTGTGAAACATCCCCCGACGAATTCAGCAGTGATATGCTGTGCATCGGCAGCGCTGCCGCCATTTCCAAAAATAACTAATTTCCCGCCATTGTGGAACGTATGGACGATTGAATCTGTTATTGCCGTAATTATGTCGCTCTGTTCAATGAGTAAAGTTCTAACAATGTTCCCATTCTCTATATAATCGTGAATAATATTATTGTACATTTGTCCTCCATGTTTGCAGGCCGTTAAATTCGAAAGCAAAATCTACTTTTTTGTGGCCCGATTGTATGAGTGCTTCAGTCACTTTATGCCATTTGTCGTGTTCACAAAGTAGAAGAAAATAACCGCCGCCGCCGGCTCCCAGTAATTTCCCTCCTATGGCGCCGTTATTTTTGGCGATTTCGTGGAGTTCATCAATATCCGGATCGGTGACTTTATCTGAAAACTTACGTTTAGCCTGCCAGCCTTCTTCTAATAATTCTCCCAATTCGTCTATTTTCCCCAGAAGCAAAGCATTTTTCATGTCTGCGGCAAGTCGCTTGGTAGTATGTAATGCAGCCACTGTTTCGGAGTTACCGGCTTCGTAACGGTGTGTCTGGTCTTCAATGATGCCTGCAGATAAATGGCGTTTTCCCGTATAGCATAAAATCAATCGGTATTGGAGTTCATTCAATATGTCGGGTTCGACGCGTAGAGGATTTACGACAGTCTTATCTTTAGAAAATTCAATGTAGTTAAAACCGCCGAATGTGGCCGCATATTGATCTTGTTTCCCGCCTTTTATGCCTACGTCCTCACGTTCGACATGATAGGCAATTTCAGCAAGTTCATAATCGGTTAACGTCAGCTGCTTCCAGGCATTCACTGCGCCCAGTAAGGCAACGGTCATCGTAGAAGATGCTCCGAGTCCTGAACCAACCGGCACATCGCTATGTAGAAATATTTCCGTTCCCTCTTTAATGTGCATACAATTCAATACGCCTTTAACCAGATCCAGCTTGCCATTGTAATCCAGTTTCTGGGTGGGTTCGTAAACCGCGAAAAAATTGTAATCCAGGGAGCTGACTTTAATATCATGGTTGCGTGGTATTACAGTAGCATAGCAATATTTATTAATCGTGCAGCTTAAAGTGCAGCCGCTGTGTTCTTCAAGATAAGGGGAAACGTCGGTCCCTCCTCCTCCAAAACTGATCCGCAAAGGGGCTTTTGCTCGAAATATATTAGAAATAGTGCTCTCCATTTTTTACATTTCCCCTGTGTAATTGAACAAACCGGACTCTGCTGCCGGTCAGGGCGTTACTTCAGAATTCATTGGGCATGGAAAGAGAAAAACAATTATTTAACATAACCAGGCATTTCATGTAAAATATGAGTCTAAGTGCAACTATACTTGATTATATTGGTGGATTTGTTCAATATCAACGATACTTTAGGGTATTATAAATAGGACTTTAGTTAATTAATTACCTATATGCGCCTTCCCCAAATGCCGTTCAGAAAAATGATATTGATTAAAACGCTCTCTGCATAATGGAAAAACAACTTATTGAACTTTATTCAGGGATTAGTCAAACATAGTAGACAAGACAAAACTACATAAAGAAACCGTTGATTAATTTCGGATTGTACTTGTTTATACCGTTACGGCCTGTTGACCCGGTAAATCAGATATGTGTACGTTGATATTTCGATATCATTGAGCGTAATTTTCTTCACCAGTACGCTGTTATTTTTTATTTCCTCGACTAGTCTTCCCGAGTCTTTTCCTGTCGCGCTGTCCATTATCCAAAAGGGGTCCAGTATTATATAATCGACTCCGTCGGATATTTGTTCCTGCACGATTTGCTCAGCGGGTTTTTTCAAAAGAAATAAATTTCCATAAGTATCAAAATCACGGCAGGAGGAAAATTTCGTTGACAAAGCCGGGATAACCGGGTTCGATGAGTATACTTTCTTCGCGCCTGCTTGCTCCAGGTAGCTAATAACCTCTTTGTAGGATTGTTCCTCGTAAATCGGTTTTCCACCGCCCTGATAATTATATACAAGCCTGAGGCCGATCGTGCCTACCGTGAATACAAAGAGTAATAAAACAACGATTACCAGGCCGATGTTATTCCGGATAACACTGCCGGTCAACTTATTTGAAACCGTCTTCACGTCAAATTCCTTTACAAATATTCCCATCGATATGAGAGCGAAAATATAGGCCGGCAAAACATAGCGCATTGTTCCGATAGGCTGGATTAATGAACCGATCAATAAACTCACAAACAGGGCTATCAGCAGGAAACGGTTGATCCTCGAAAAATCCCTTCTGATCAGTAGCGCAACCAGAATTAGAATCGAAAGGAAAAAACAAAAAGCAGCTACCGTATCTATTTGCGTTCCGGCAGAAAAGTTGAGGAAATGCATCACTCCGGAGGGAAAACTCGTTAACATCGATGTCGTAGAATCCAATCCCATGTTCAGGTGATGGCCAAATTGCGATAGAAAGGTCTGGTTAACAAATTCCGCCGGGCATTTTACGAAAAAGTAACCGGTTACTGTTAAAAATCCGGTGAAGATTCCGGAGATCAAAAGCCACAAGTGCTGCTGAAATAGTCCGGAAATTGCGGAGCGGAGGCTGTGCCACCGCCCTTCTAAAGAGAGCACTCCGATTGAGATTGTGACCGCAATCACCGCGGGTAAAAATGTGTATTTTGTGGCCAGCGCGAGACCCAAAAATATGCCGCTAAAGAACAAACGTTTTGGCCTTTCTTTTTTAGCGATGAAATCAATAGCAAAATAGATGGCCATCAGTACCAGAAATACGCCGAGTGCTTCTTGAACTGCGCGGTACCAGAAAAGGGTCAGCCCGGGGAAAAGCGCAAAACCTGCCGATGCTGCCAGGGCTGCGGTAGGATTGAATAACTTCTTTACAATCACATACACCAGGACGATACACACTAGCGATAGTAATACGGAAAAATATCTGCCGTAATAAAAATTATAGCCGAATATTTTATAGATCGAGGCTAAAACCAGGTCATAAAAAGGCGGGTGAACCAATGTGAAATCCCGGTAGGGCAGAGATCCGTGACTGATGAAACGTGCTCCGACTGAATAAGTGCCTTCATCGTAATCTTCAATCCAGATAAACAAATGAGTGATTTGTAAAAGCCGGAGATAGGCGTTTAAACACAGAATCCCGATAAGAATCAGAGTATTACTATTTTTTAGTTTGTTTAGAATCATTTTATTGTTGCCCAATTATAACATGTTTAAGTCGATTGCTTGTATGTTTTACTGTACTTGTTTTTAACGCGGGAAAAGCAGGTATCCTCCGAATGGCGACATCAGGAAAAAGATAACAACTGTGACGGCTATGTAGAACGCGAAAGCCCATCGGAAAACGGCCGCGTGTTGTCGGTCTTTTTGCATTGTTAACCTGAATCGCCACGCTCCCCATGCGATAGCCAGGCAGATAACCGGGATAGCAGCATAGAAGTAAAATGTGAACATTTCTCTGTCAGTAATCAACTCGATAGGTATCAGTAATATATAAACCGCGAAAAACCAGATCAGTCCGAACCGGGCGATGCCGTATTCTGCCGTGCGCTCCCTTACTATTTGGTATAGCAGATACAATATCGAAGGAATAATTAGAATCCAGATACTCCAGCCGATAGATGCCCACCAGAGAGGGTTCGCGGAATCAATTGCTAACATAAATTGGCCGTTTGAAAATACCACGTGAGCTGAATCAGGCCAGTAAATTATGTGCGTGGGTGCGGTTAGCCATGTCCACGGCATGGTGACCAGTGGGCTGTTTTGTGCGGCGGTAGTATAGTCAAGATGATATCCCACCATGTAAATAAACCTGCTGAAGGGATTGGCGAATTGATGCGCGGCAGGATATTCCAGTAACGGCAGCAGCACAATCCAGATTAACAAGACAGTAAGTAACAATTTTGCCATATCCCAAATTGCGCTGCGACCGGTAAAGCCTTGTTTTAGCGTCGCCGGGAAATGCCGGATCTCCGTAACTATTTCGTAACGGCGGCAGATTGCCCAATGTAGCAGGACTGCCAGTATTCCCCAGACGGCTGGTATTTTACATAACAGACTCAAGCCCATTGCAACTCCGCACCAGATGTATTTGCCGCGGAGGTAAAAGAGGAAACCTGCCAGCATGAAGGTCAGGTAGAAAACGTCGAGCATGGCGATGCCGGCCTGTGCGAAGCTCAAGTTCTCAAAGGCGAAAAGGAAGGTGGCGAAAACGGGCACAAAGGTGGTCATAGTAAACCAGGAGCGCTTTTGTATAGATTGCAGATCCGCTGTTTTATTCCCGTCAGCCGCTTCGTTTCGGATTAATTGCGCGCAGATCAGGTAAAAAAGAAAGATGGAGGCAATGCCGAAAAGCACGGAAGGTATGCGCCACCCCGCCGCGTTATCGCCGAAAACAGCAATACCGGCGGCGATGAACCATTTTCCCAGCGGTGGATGTTCGGGGTTTAACAGGCCGCCGCCGTGCAGGTAGTTATGGGCGGCAGGGACGTAATATTGTTCGTCGAACATCATCGATGAGGGTCTGGTAATGACCAGGAGGTGGAGAATGAGCAGGATTGCCGCGATGGCGCAGACGGCCAGGTTTTCCCGGTGGGTGAACCATTTGAACAAAGATTGAAAGCCTGACATTTTAAGGTCATTTTGCTTTTTAGTTGTAGGGTAAGCAATGTGAACAGGCATTAATTCCGGCCTTTTTACCCAGGATAGTGCTGCGCTCTGTTTTCTTCATACTGATGTGTTGAATATTCTGGAATGGCAGGTAGAATTAATATTACTACGAGTTATAATACTATATATTCATTTCCGATTAAATACGTCTTTTGTATTTTTACGTAGTGCTTTAGTCTATAAAACAAGGGGGAGTCCGCCTTTGGCGGATTCCCCTTGTTTGTACTCATATATTTTTATTATTTTTTACTGATCACGCCGGTATGTAATATACCGAAGGCTCAGTGCCGAGCTCTTTTAAAAGCTGTGTGCCGTGTTTGGCTTTGATTATACGGGAAACCTCGCTGTCCGGGTCGTCCAGATCGCCGAAGTACCGGGCTTTGCCGATGCAGGTCCGCACGCACACCGGTTCTTTTCCCTTTTCCAGCAGGCCGGAACAGAAGGTGCATTTTTCCACAACACCCTGTTTGTGTTTGGCGTAACCGATCTTTTCCATTGCCGTTAGTTCCGCCCCGAAGTACCCGTCAGTATCTCCGCTGAAATAACGCGCGCCGTACGGGCAGGCCTCGATACAGTATTTACAGCCGATGCATTTGTCATCATCGATCTTGACTATCCCGTTCTTCAGGCGGTGGCTGGCCCCGGTTGGACAGACCTTGACGCAGGGAGCTTCTTTACAGTGCATGCAAATCACCGGCATAAAAACCCTGGTTACCGCCGGATATCCACCGGATTCCTGGTCTTTAACAATATTCCAGAAAATACCCGGCCGGGTCTGGTTCTCCGCTTTGCAAGCGACCGTACAAGCCATGCACCCGACGCATTTATTGAGATCGATAACCATTCCATATCTCATTTCCGGCTCCTCATTTCTGGCTTACTTTGCCTTACTGACCTTGGCTTTCACTGCGATCCATTGCTGGTTACCGGTCATTTTATCTGTCCAGGCGATGCTGATCGGCAACAGCGTCGATATTGAGGCCCGGTTTGTCTCCTTCGCCACCGGCATTCCCCATTGCCCGAACTGGCCGGATATCAACAGGCAATCCGGGCGTATGCCATGGCACAGTCTGACGGTCTGTTTAATCTTACCGGTGGTTGATTCGATCCATATCTCATCCCCGTCTTTAATGCCTCTTTTCTTCGCCGTCGCGGCATTCATCAGGACATCCCCCACACCCCGCAATTGCGCGGAAATTTCATTTACCCACGGCAGGCCGACATTCGCGCCCCATGACGTCGAAGCAACCCGGCAATTTACCACGTAGAAATCGTGGTCTTTCGGGGCTTCCTCCAGTATCGGGGCAAAATAGACCGGGAGGGCGGTATATTCATCCGTCGGCCACCAATCGATGCCTTTTCCCGCCAGATTGCGGTTAAGCTCGTCACCTGTTCGTTTAACCACTTCCATGTAAGGCACGGGATACCGGAGTTTCTTTGCCTTCATGTTGAAATGGATATCGTACGCTTCTTCGATACTCACCGGACGTACGAGGATATGATTCTGCTTGAACCACTCCAGCCCGTATTTTCCACTGGTGTAGAATTTGCACTTTTTATCGACTGTTTCTTCCCACGAATATTTCTTGCCCGGCTCCAGTTTTTCCGGATCTTTATCGCCAAAACCGATCACTTTGTTCATTTGCACGTTAAATTCATCGATAAAACCCGCCCTTAATGCCAATTCGGCCAGGACATTATTGATGTTCATGATATTCGGGAGCGGTTCCACGATCGGTTGGTGCAGCGGGATCATGAAGCCCTTCCTGTGTCCCGCTTCCCTGATTGCAAAGATCGGGACGAGGCTTTCCAGTTCCAGTTGGTCCGGCAGAATGATATCCGCGAAATCGGTCACTTCATCCATGGTATATGAGATGCTGACCGTGAACGGGATCCTTTTTAAAACATCGATGGCGTATTTGGATTCGCCCAGCGCTAGTATCGGGTTGCAGCGGTGCCTGATCCACATTTCCGGCAGCGGCGGCACCGGCAATCCCTTTGGCGGGTCTACCAGATTCAGCCAGTCGATGTGATCCATACTGTAAAGGCTCTCCGCCGGATTATCGAAGGGCGGTTTGGGGTATGGATGGTCGTCCATAAAAGGGATCAACATTTCCCAACCGGAGTAACTCTTCGGCGGCCATTGAAAATCCCGGTGGTGGGTATCCTGCATACCGTCCTCGCCGACTTCCACACCGCTGCTCATGCCGTTACCCCGGAAGAGATAACCTTCTTTGGACCTGCGGCCTTTGGCAAAAGTGCTGCCGCCCATATGGCTGCCGGGCACTTCCAGACCGCCGATCAAAATTGCCAGGATGTGGTCGGCTAATATCGTCTGGTAAGAGTGTACCTGACCGGTAATCCCGCGCCCGACATGTGTGGCGGCGGGCCGCAGCGGCAGCCGCGCCCCTTCTATCTCGATGGTACTGCCGATCCTGGCATTTTCCACGAATTCTTTGGTTATTCTGCGGATTTTGTCCGCGGCAATTTCCGTCTCAGCCGCTGCCCATTCCGGGGTATATTGTTTCATGTGGTCTTTCAGCAATTGGAACGACGGCGTACCCTTTACCCCGTCGATTTCAAAAGTCCCGTCCAGCGCGAAATCTTTGATGCCGGGATCATCGTAAGTCTTTGCTCTTCCGTCTACCGGGTCCCAGACCTGCCCCTTCTTTGTTTCCTTATCTCGCAGCCAGTAACCGTCCGGTCCCACCAGGTAAGGAGCATTGGTCATTTCTTTGAGGAAAGGTACATCGTAAATCTTAATCTCGTGCAAGATGATATTGATCATCGCTAAAATGAACGCGCAATCAGTGCCGGGTTTGATCGGCAGCCATTCATCTGCTTTTGCCGCTGTTGCCGAAAGCACCGGGTCAATGGCGATTATTCTCATACCGCGCTCTCTGGCTTTGGCAAATAACGGGTTCTCCGCGGCGCCGCCGGCAGCGGCTGGATTGGCGCCAATTACGATCAGGTAGTTGCAGTAGTCGAGGTCAGGNNCGTCCTCCCCACAATATCTGCGTCGGCCCGAAAGAACGCAGGAATGCCCACCAGCCTTCATTGCGGATTGACGCTGTGCCGCGGGCTTCTGCCAGTTTGATGGTGTCCGAACCCCTGATGCTTTTCAGCTTTGCTGCGATCGTATCGAGGGCTTCATCATAACTGATTTCCACCCATTTCGGATCGATTCCCACCCCCTTTTCCGGGTTTGTCCTTTTCAAGGGTGTCTTGATTCTGTGCGGGTTATAAACCTTTTGCAACAACATATACGGTTTGGGACATAATTTACCGCGGTTCCTGACCAGCTTTTCATAGTTTTCGATGTCGGTATTGGGCTCAATGCCCACAGCCACGCCGTTCACCCTATGTACTTTCATTAAACAACCCTGGTCAACACACTGCGCATGACATACCGCGGGGATCCAGACATCTTCCTGCACAGCTCCCGCGTCAGTCNNACGGATGGTATCGATATCGGAGGCTGTGACACTGACGATTAACAGCGCGAGCGGTAGTATCATACCGCCAATGACCACTCCGCCTATAAAAAATGGCGTTTTCAATAATTGGACGGATGCTGCCGCGGTCTTGCCTGTTTGCCGCACAATTTCGATGTAGGCAAAGAGCGCCACGATCAACAAGACAATGAGCACGATATCTATGATACCCAATAAGTGAAATCCGGCAATATCGATGGCCGCCGGCAGGAAAATACCCAGCAACACCAGTAAAGCCGCGCCGGTATCCAGACCGGACAAGAAGAAAATTGGCGGTAATGCCGAGGTGTTCCACAGCGGGATACTNNATACTCTTGATCACTCCCAGCAGCAATCCGGGGTATATCGGCACAATCAGGGAAAGCACACCCGCGCAAAAGCCGATCACCTTACCCAATGTCGAGGCTTGGCTCCAGGGGAGCCAACTAAAAGCACTAAATGCCGGTAATGCGTAGGCCAGGCCGAGAATAATAAAGGCGGTTAATATCCAGGCCCCGCGCGTCATCCATGAAGACATCAGTGTTTTCGGTGTTGTAAACAGACGCCATGCCCTGGTGGGGGAACCGAGATCAAAAAGTAACATCAGAGAAGCGAATGCGACGATCAGCGGAGCGGCCAGTGCGCCGATTTTCGCGACATCTTCATATTTCCCGGTAAAGAGTAAAATAAAGCTGAATAAAAAGGTGCCGCCGCCCAATCCGGCCAGAAAGATATAAAGTATGATCATCCATCCCCAACTTTTTTGCTTTTCTGCCTGGTTCATACTACCCCCTGTTGTAAATTATCCCTCCTTCCTGATGAGGGATAAAGGC
This sequence comes from Dehalococcoidia bacterium, assembly GCA_003153075.1. Next base: position 17,002 of record PMBW01000141.1, read on the forward strand.
TAAATTACTTTACTGGGTAATCAAATCCTTCAAAGTACCCATAGAGCATGATCAACAAAACGACTGGAAATAATCTAAATTCATTGTTACAATATTCTATATCGAAAATGATATTCATTGCAAAATGTGACAAAATGCGAATCAGGACAATAGTTGACCGGATTGAAAAATGGTTTGTTTGACACCGAAAGGCGGCTGGTTTGGATATCGGATACGTAATTCTCGCGGGCGGTCAGAGTAAACGGCTCGGCCGCGATAAAATAAAAGAAATAATCGGGGATAAGACCTTATTGGAGCGGGTTATCTCCACCTTGTCCGTATTCAACGGCGAGGTTACCCTTGTCCTCGCGGAAAATTCACCATCCCCTGATGTCTCCATGTATCCGCAAGTAAAGATCGTGCGAGACCTTTATCCCGGCAAAGGGATGATTGGCGGTATTGTCACCGGTTTATCTTTATCCCGCCATGATTACAATCTGGTGGTTGCTGCCGATATGCCGTTTTTAAATCCCCGTTTATTAAGGTTTCTTGTTGACATCACTGACGGTAATGACCTGGTGGCTTATCGTAAAGAGTCGAATTTTGAGCCGCTGCACGCTGTCTATTCCCGCAACTGCCTGCCCATTCTGGCGGAGGTCATGCAAAAAAATCTCCGGATCATCGAACTGGCACAGCGTGTCAAGGTGCGTTATCTGACCGATGAGGAACTCACGCGGTTTGATCCTGACAACCGCAGCTTTTTTAATATTAATACAGCCGCCGATCTGGATATTGCCAATAAAATCAGCCGGCAAAATGAAGGTAATTGATCCAAATCCTCCCGAAATAACCATCAAAGAGGAGGCGCGATATGAACTCAGCCGAATTGGAAGCTAAAGTGCGGTCGCTTGCAGAAACAGTTGACCAACTGAAATCAGAAATCAAAGCAAAAAATGAATTTGAAGCGAAATTGGAGGCCAGGCTGCGAAGGGTGGAGGACACCGAGGCTATAAAAAAACTGCAGCGGGCTTATTGCTACTATCTCGAACACTGGCAGGAAGAAGAGATAATCGGTTTATGGTCGCATAGTTCGGAGGTATCGGTAGAACTGAATGAAACCGGATTGTATCAGGGATGGGAAGCGGTGAAAAAGTCTTTCTCATTCCCAATCCATTACACCGCCTTTAACGGGGAGAAAACGGCTCCGCCGGAGTTTCTCCACCTGATCATGCCGCTGGCGGGGATCGTAGACGTCGACCCGGACAGCAAAACCGCGAAAGCACGGTGGTACAGCCTCTTCCACGGGGCGCTTTACCGGGGCGGTAAGCTCCGCGCCATCATCGGGGCCGGGATCTGGGAGAATGAATACATCAAAGAAGACGGTATCTGGAAATTCAAGAAACTCTTTTTCAATAATATTTTCAGCAGTCCGTATGAGGACGGCTGGGTCAAGACGCCCTATATACCAAATCCACCCAATCAGGATCGCCCGGCGCCCGGCCCGAACACCCACTTTGCCACCTANNGTTTAATTGGACTTCATGTGGTTAAATTTGATAACCGTGCATTATTATAGTTAAAATAATTGAACTGTAAAATTTTGACGTTCATACACAAAAAATAGCGGTTGTTTATCATTTAGGTCTAAATCATTATGCTATAATTTTTAATACTTACTCTTTGAAAAATATCTTAATTAAAGGAAAGGAAGCGATAATGGCAGGATCAAAAAAGACAATGAGAGCATTAGTTGCGCAGGCGGTCGGGGATTACCGGGTGGAAGATCCGGTTCCGCAATACAGGATCGAAGAAGTCCCCATCCCGGTGGTGGGTGAAGGGGAAATGCTTGTTAAAGTCGAGGCTTGCGGCATTTGCATCGGCGATGTCAAGCTTTCGCACAATAAAGAGGCCTGGGGCAGCAAAGGCGTGCCTCCGCACTTCAAAAAACCGTTTACTCCGGGACATGAGTTTATCGGGCATGTCGTCGAAATGGTGCCCGGTGTCAAAGGTGATTTCAAGGTCGGCGACAGGGTCACATCCGAACAGATCGTCCCTTGTTGGGAATGTAAAAACTGCAAATCGGGGCATTACTGGATGTGCTTGAACGGCGGTCTTTACGGCTTCAGATATGACGGCGGTATGGCAGAATACATGAAGTTCCAGAAAGGGTCGCTGAATTATCATATCCCGGAGAAAATCCCGATGGAAATCGCTGCGTTAATTGAACCTTACGCGTGCAGCAAACACGCCGTGGACAGGGGTGAAATAAAGAACGATGATGTGGTGGTTCTTTCCGGCGCCGGCGCGTTAGGTCTGGGGATGCTGGAATTTATTAAAATGAAGAATCCCAAACTGGCGATTGTCCTGGACATCAAAGAGAAAAGGCTCGAAATGGCGAAGCAGTTAGGCGCGGATCTTGTTCTTAATCCTGCCAAAGAGAATGTGGTCGCAAAGGTCAAGGAATTGACCGGCGGCATTGGCTGCGATGTTTATATTGAAGCCACCGGGTTTCCGCAGAGCGTCACCCAGGGTCTGGATATGATCAGGAAACTGGGTACTTTTGTGGAATTTGGATTTTTCATCGATCCCGTGTCCGTCAACTGGACTATTATCGGTGACACGAAGGAACTCAATATCCACGGCTCGCACCTGGGGCCGTATTGCTATCAACCGGTGCTGGATTGGATGGCCAATGGACGGGTCTCCGGCAAAGGTGTAGTCTCACACGTGCTCAAACTGGATGATTTCAAGAAAGGCTTTGAAATTGCGGGAAAAGGTGACGACTCGATCAAAGTTGTTTTAGTGCCGTAACTATTCGACGGAATAAAGCTTAACGGAAGGGGGCAGACTGCTTGATGCAGCCCGCCCCCTCTTTTTAATTCAAATTGTTAGTCTGTGCATTATTTTCCCCGCGATCAAGCCGGATATCCTATTCTTCTTTCTCAAACAGAAGGTAATATTTAACTGTGCCGGAATCAGACATCCCGGATGCTTGGTAAGTGTGCAGATGCCAGCTATCTTTTTGGTATAATCTTAATCCGCTACTGAATTATTGTTTTTGCCGTAGTTGGAGCTACCCAGGGTGTGGAAGGGGGAGGTGTCATGCCCGGTCCTCCGATAAAGTAACCATAATAGGCTCTTCTTGAAACATATTCCCCGGTCACGGCGTCTATGTCAACCGTGAGTTCATTATATTTCTCTTCCGGGCCCAGTGTGGTTTGGCTATCGGGCTGCCAGCCGAGCCATGCTTTTGTAACTTCAATATTCATATAAGCTACTTGCCAGTAATAGTGGCTTTCCCCTGTCTTCAGATTGCCGCTTGCGTCCATACCGGCCATTATCTTAGCGTAGCTGACAACTTCCGCAGGCACATAATGGGAGGCAGCAGCGATCGCTTCCTCTGAAGTTATTTTCCAATTGGAAAGGTCGACCTTCCCGTAAGGTGGTTCCGGCAGTTCAGAAGGTGAAAAGGACGGGTCAGGCGTAATAGCTGTAGTAGTTGTCGTAGTAATTGATGTAGTGCCCGTGATCTTGTCGGCGGCATTTATCTGGGGATAGGGGTTTGTGCTGCAACCGGAAGATGCAGCCAGCATTACAATTAAAACTGATGATACTAACAGATAATATCTCATTTTCAACATATTACCGTGCTCCTGTTCACTCTGGATTGGATATAATTTGAACGTTCTCATTTAGACAGCTCTAATAATATAACGAAGCAGGGACGATTAAGTTATTCCCAATGAGCAAATAAAATAAAAAAACAGTGGAGTTCGCCTGAAGCGGACTCCACTGTTTAATACTCATTAACGCTCTCGAATTACAACTAAACAAATATCGGGATTTTTACTTCCCCGCTGCTTTCTCCAGTGTTTTGATCAGGCTGTCAAAGGATTTGTTGAATTTGTCCACGCCCTCATCCTCAAGCTGTTGCGTGATTTTGTCGATATTTATGCCCAATTGTGCCAATTGCCCTAACATTTTATGGGTCATCACGAACTGCTGTTCGATCCGTTCCTGCGGTGCGCCGTGTTTACGGTAAGCATCGATGGTTTCTACCGGGAGGGTATTGACCGTATCCCTCCCAATCAGCGCTTCGACGTATTTAACATCGCTATACTCCGGGTTTTTCGTGCTGGTGCTGGCCCATAGTAACCGTTGGGGGCGGGCTCCTTTGTCAGCCAATTTCTTGAACCGGGCGCTGCCGAAGGTTTCCTTATAAATCTGGTAGGCCGCTGTAGCGCTGGCGATCGCGACTTGTCCGCGCAGTGTTTTTGCTGATTCCGCTTCCCCGCCGCCCTGTGTGATGACCTTTTCTAACATCGGATCCACCAGCGCGTCAATTCGGCTAATGAAGAAACTGGCTACCGAGGCTGGAGCCGGCGCATGTTTCTGGCGGGAAAACCATGCTTCAATGCCTTCAAGGTAAGCTTCTACAACCTGCCGGTAACGGGGGATCCCGAAGAGCAGTGTTACATTTATATTGATTCCCTCGCTGATCAGCTGCCGGATGGCGGGTAATCCCTCCTCTGTTGCCGGTATCTTGATCAGAATGTTGGGTTTTTTCAATGCGGTCCATAACCGGCGGGCTTCTTCCAGCGTCCCTCGAGTATCGTGCGCCAGGTGGGGATTGACTTCCAGACTGACATAACCGTCTTTTCCTTCAGTGATATTGTACGTAGCTCGAAATTCGTTTGCGGCGCTCAGCACGTCCCGCTGGCTAAGTGTTTCATAGATGGTATTTACGTTTTTACCTTCAAGCGCCATAGCTCGAATATCATTGTCATAATCATGGCTGCCCGCAATCGCTTTCTCAAAGATGGATGGGTTTGAGGTTATTCCCTGAATTCCGTCCTCATCGATCAGCTGACGCAGGTCGCCGCTGATAATCAGATCCCGGCAGATGTAATCGAGCCAGATTGACTGGCCGTGCATTCCTAATTGCTTTAACGTGTTATCGACCATAAGCCTGTCTCCTTACTTTTTGTACTTGGTTGTCTATGTAATATATTATCGGGTTTTCCGGTCTGGAAAGAGACTATCTTCATTCTAACGCAAACCAACTATATCATGCTCCCTGGTCATGCCTGATAAAATGCATCTTTNNACCAACTATATCATGCTCCCTGGTCACGCCTGAATAAATACATCTTTTGTTTAATCCATATAGTGCTTTAGTCGCGACAACATAAGAAGGGGGGCGAAAGAGGAGCACAATAACTATTGACTATTGATTTGGTCGATTACCTGTTTCGCAGACTTGATCA
>PMBW01000053.1 GCA_003153075.1 Dehalococcoidia bacterium
TTGGTAGCCGGTATTTTGGGTGTGTTGCTGGTGCTCGGTATTACCAGACCGCTAAACCGTTTAGTGGAAGATACAAAGGAGATTGGTCGCGGCAATCTGGATTTGAAAGTGGAAACCGGGGCGCAAGACGAAATCGGTGACCTGTCCCGCGCGTTTGCCGAGATGACGGTAAAACTGAAGAATACGATGGTTTCGCGTGATGAGCTGATAAAAGAGGTGGCAGAGCGTAAACAGGTAGAGGAAAAGCTTAAGGGACTGACAACTCGTCAAGAAGAACTTTTGGCCGAGATTCCGGACATTGTCATGGAAGTAGACGCCAATAAAGTATATACATGGGCCAATCAGGCTGGTTTCAATTTCTTTGGCGATGATGTTATCGGAAAACAAGCCGGTTTTTACTTTGAAGGCGTCCAGGATACTTACGAAGTCGTGAAGCCGCTCTTTAGCGGGGAGGAAGGCACGTTTTATTTGGAAAGCTGGCAGAGACGAAAGGATGGGCAAAAACGGCTGCTCGCCTGGTGGTGCCGACCGCTAAAAGATAATAGCGGAAATGTTAGAGGCGCGCTGTCTTCGGCACAGGACATCACGGAACATAAACTGGCTGAGGAACAATTACAGAATCAATATGCTATCCTGAAGAGCGTTATCGAGAGCCCCAATACTCCCATTTTCTCCATAGATAAAAACTACTGCTATACAAGTTTTAATAGTATCCACGCCGGTGTTATGAAATCCATTTATGGGGTTGATATTAATATTGGCAAGAGCCTGTTAGATTACATGAGCGTGGGAGTAGACCGTGAAAGCGCTAAATTAAATCTCGACAAGGCATTGAAAGGAGAGCATGTTATTGCTGAAGCCTACTCGGGTGAAGAAACTCTAAAGCGTTCCTATTTTATTGTGAATCACAGCCCGGTCAGGGATATTGATGGAACGATAACCGGCGCGCTTGTATTCGCGCAGGACGTAACGGAAAGTAAACAGGCTGAGGCGGCTGTCCGCGAATCTGAAGAAAAGTACCGCAAACTCTTTGATAATGCCGAGGTAGGTATGTACCGTTCCCTGCTGAATGGAACCGCCTTTCTGGATATCAATAATAAATTATGCGAGATTTTCGGTTATACCCGGGAAGAGATGATGGCTAACACTGCCACCATGCGCTGGAATAAGCCCGTTGCCCGCCAGGAAATGGTCCGGCAACTCTGTGAGAAGAGTGAGCTAACTGACTACGAAGTCGAGATAATTACTAAGAGCGGTGCAGTTAAGACATTGATTACTTCTATACGGTTATACACGAAGGAAGGATATCTGGAAGGCTCTGCCATAGACATCACCGAGCGCAAGCAGTTGGAGATTGAAAAAGAAAAATATGCTAGAGAACTGACGGAGAAAAATACCGAACTGGAGCGTTTTACCTATACCGTTTCTCATGACCTGCGGAGCCCACTGGTAACTGTCAAGACTTTCCTGGGATATCTGGAACAGGATATGACCGGTTCTGATGCAGAGCGGATCAAGCAGGATATGCTTTTCATGGGCGGCGCAACAGATAAGATGGATAAATTGCTGGGAGAACTGCTGGAAATGTCCCGCGTCGGGCGGATTATCAATCCGCCAGTAGAAGTTACCTTTAGAGAACTGGTAGAAGAATCTAAGCGGATCGTGGCCGGCGCAATCGTTGAACGGGGTGTAAAAATTCATACAAGTGATGAATCGATCATTTTATACGGCGACCGCTCACGCCTGGTGGAAATCTGGCAAAACCTGGTCGAGAACGCGGTTAAATTCATGGGCGATCAGCCGTCCCCTCAAATCGATATCGGGGTTGAATATCAGGGTCAGGAGACGATCTTTTTTGTACGCGATAACGGTATCGGCATTGAGCCTCGGTATCAACCAAAACTATTTAATTTGTTTGAGAAAATCAATTCTAGGACGGAAGGCGCCGGCATGGGTTTAGCCATCACTAAAAGAATTGTGGAATTATATCAGGGCAGAATTTGGGTGGAATCAGAGGGATTAGGCCATGGGAGTTGTTTCCGGTTTACTCTGCCCGGGGCTTTAAAAGACAAGGAGAAAGGACGATGAAAATGAAAGGTGAACCCATTATTATCCTGCTGGTAGAGGACGATCCAGCACATGTAGAAATCATACGACGCGAGTTTGAGAAATCCCGGTTAGCCAACCGTTTGATTTCAGTCGAAGACGGGCAGGCAGCTCTGGATTATCTGTACCGAAAAGGTGAGTACAATAACCAAATAAAATTCCCCATGCCGAATTTGATTTTGCTTGACCTGCGTTTACCTAAAATCGACGGGTTGGAAGTTTTAAAGATTGTTAAATCAGACAAAAATCTGAGTAACATTCCGGTGGTCATTTTAACGACTTCGGCTGCTGAAACTGATATGGTTAAAGCTTACAAGTATTATGCTAATAGTTACCTGGTCAAGCCGGTTGACTTTAACCAGTTCAACAAATTGATGAATACCTTTGGTTATTACTGGGTGGTCTGGAACCAGTATCCTCACGAGGATTAAATGCGGAGGTTGGGTTATGAACACCAAACAAATAAACGTGGTGCTTCTGGAAGACGAGGCAGCTCATGCCGAAGCCATATGGCGTGCTTTGGAATCTGCGGGCGGTCTTTTTAAAGTTCAGATTACCGGATCGGTAAAAAAATACCGTGAGCTCGTCGCGAAAAATCAACCGGACATTGCATTGCTGGATATGGTTTTACCGGACGGTAATGCCCTTGATCTGCTGATTATGCCGCGGGAACAAAATGCGTATCCGATGCTGGTTCTCACCAGCCACGGCAATGAGCAGGCCGCNNGATTATATTGTAAAATCACCGGAAACCTTTGCCAATATGCCACGGATTGTGACCGGTGCGTTAAATCAATGGGCATTAATCCAGGAACGCAAAAAAGCGGGACAGGCGCTGCAGATATCCGAAGCCAACTTCCGCAACTCGATTGAGAACTCGCCGCTGGGATCAGGATTATCAATGAAGATGGTGATACTCTCT
>PMBW01000107.1 GCA_003153075.1 Dehalococcoidia bacterium
AAAAACCAAATACAAATGTTTAACCGCCCCCCCCAACTATATCTATAGCATTACTTACGCGCAATACCCGGATGATTGGCCGGCCGGTATATCCGGGTTCTATTCCGGGTCTGAGCACGAATGGTTCCGTCCCCTCTGTGAAGGCGACAAGATCAACTACCGGGTAAAGTACCCCTCAGACGCTAAACTCATGCCGAGTAAATTCGCCGGCGAGAAAGTAATGTCTTTCGAGACATGCGATTATTACCGCGGCGGCTCAATCGTGGGCGGCTACAAATCATGGGAAACCTGGACCGAGAATACCAAAGTGGATGAAACAAATAAATATAAGTCGGAAGTCTCCAAGCTGCCGTCGTATACCACCGAAGATCTGATCAAGATCAATAAAGCGCAAGATCATGAAGTAGAGATGCTGCGCGGCGCGGATCCCCGTTGGTGGGAAGATGTAAATGTCGGCGACGAATTAACACCCGTCGTGCGCGGTCCGTTTACCCTGACCGAAAAGGAAGCATGGAATATCGGCGGTCACGGCAATGTCCATTTCTCCGAACGGTTAATGCGTATTTATAAAGAGCGGGATCCCCATCACATCGTTTCCTATGATCCGACTTTTACCCAGCCTAACATGGTCAGACCGGGATCGTTGCTGCGTTTCGCTGCCGGTGAACACCTGGAGGCATGGCGCGCTATGGTCTTCACCAACTGGATGGGCGACGACGGGTTCCTCTGGAAGTCACGCTCCGAAATCCGGAAATTCTGCATGCTGGGCGATACCTGCTGGTGTAAAGGCAAAATAATCAAGAAGTACTGTGACAACGGAAAATACTGCGTTGATATTGACTGCTGGTGTGAGAACCAGAGAGGCGAGGTGATCGTTCCTGGAACAGCCACGATCATCCTCCCCTCCCGTGAGTTTGGACCGGTGGTTTACCCGGAACCGTACGCCCGCGTTCCCCAGAAATAAAATAGTCTCCGGGCCAATGAGGCAATGAATCCTTAGAGCCGGGGCCAGTCCTGGTGCGCCCGCTCTTTTATTTAATACAACGTCTTAAAAACTATAATAAAATATTCTGTGGTTTATAAGCATTAACGCCGAATAGTGGTATAAAATAAATCAAAATCTAGGGAGAAAAAAGACTTTTAGATTGCCTGTTGTTTGACTAAAAACCCCGAATATGATAAACTGCTCGCAATAGTTTTATTCGCTAGCGAATTCTTAGTGATATATTTACATGGAGGAGAAATTGAAAAGGAAGATTACATGGTTCATCCTAAGCATTGTATTAGTTACTGCAATGCTCCTTGCTTCTTGCGGCACTGCAAGTTCGACGACTACAACAGTCACTACTACCGCCTCTAAGCCCATCACTACCTCTACCACCGCAGTGACAGCATCAACCACTGTCACAACCACCAAACCAACTTCGACGACCCCTGTTGCATCAGGTAATTGGTGGGACAAACTCGGTACTCCGCAGTATGGCGGCACAATGACCTTCAGAATCAACCGAGACCTGAATGGCTGGGACCCGTATGCCGGCGAAGTAGCCATCCAAATCTATACCGGCTGGATGGAACAATTGTTCGCGCCAAAATATACAATTGACCCGGCTGTGCAATCCTACAATTTCAGCTTCTGGCCTAATGACCAGGCTGCAGGTCAGCTGGTACAAACCTGGGAGTTCCCGACTCTGGGTACGCTTGTTCTCCATCTGCGCCAGGGTATCCGCTGGCAGAATATCCCTCCGGCAAATGGCCGCGAGTTCATCGCATCCGATGTTTCCTATCATTTCAACCGGATGTTAGGCCTTGGAGACGGTTATACCAAACCCGCGCCGATGTGGGCATCAGTCGCAGTCTGGCGGTCACTGACATCAGTTACCGCAGATGACAAGTACACCGTCACAATGAAGTGGAGTACCAATAACCCCGAATTCGCCACTGAAAATTTACAAGCCCCTGACGCTTCTAATTGTGTTGAAAACCCGGATGCTGTCAAGCAATGGGGAGACCTCAACGATTGGCATCACGCTATCGGTACCGGACCGTGGATATTAACTGATTTCGTCACCGGCAGTTCGGCTACGATGGTTAAGAATCCAACCTACTGGGGCACCGATGAGCACTTCCCGAAAAATCAGCTTCCCTATGCGGATACACTCCGGATGTTGATCATCCCCGATGATGCAACAGCCCTGGCTGCAATACGCACCGGTAAAATCGATATCATGGATCAGATGTCGCTTAGCCAGGGACAATCAATGAAGAAAACCAACCCGGAAATTGTCCAAATATCTTACCCGAACCAGTACGGCACCACTTTAGACCCCAGAAACGACAAGGCTCCATTTAATGACATCAGGGTGCGCGAAGCATTGCAGGTGGCCATCGACTTGCCCACCATCGCCAAGAGTTATTACGGCGGTAACGCTGACCCATGGCCTATGCCTTTAACCTCGAATTACATGAAAGGCTGGGGTTTCTCCTACGACCAATGGCCGCAGGATTTAAAAGACCAGTATGCCTACAATCCTACCCTGGCGAAAAAGCTGCTCTCCGATGCCGGGTATCCGAACGGTTTTAAAACTAATATTGTTGCCAGCCTGGCAGGAGACATGGATTTATTACAGGTTGTTAAATCATACTATTTGGCCGTCGGCATCGATATGGAAATCAGGACATTGGATGATGCTTCCTTCTCGGCTTTTGTCGTCACCGGCCATAAAAATGATGCGCTAGCCAACCGTCTCGCGGGCTCACTTGGTCTGGTATATTACCCGCTCCGGCAGTTTACCAGGATGGCGACAGGAGCAGGTTCTAACCTGGCAGTGGTTGCCGACCCCACCTACGATGCTTTTTATACTAAAGCGCTCGGCGTCACCAGCACCGCCGACTTAAAGCAGGTATTGACGGATTGTAACAAATACGTTGCCCAACAGCATTTAGTAGTATCGTTACTGCAACCGATGGTATACAGTTTCAATCAACCCTGGTTAAAAGGCTATAATGCCCAATACAGCGCGGTGACAGGTTCAGCCGGTCCTCAGTTCCTGTTCTTCTGGCCGGCGCGCTTCTGGATCGACCAGAATATAAAGAAATCGGCGGGGCATTAGAGTTTGTTGTTGCCAACCAAATTTTGAATAACCAATTCATTGTCTAAAAGAGAGGGAGCGTCAAGACGCTCCCTCTCTTTTTTACGAGAAGCCGCCGTAAGCAAATGGCCTTCGCGGAGCAAATACCTGACGATCTAAGCATAACTCCGGAAGAAAGAGTGCTTTCGCAGTCAGTTCTGAGGTATACTAATATTAGATGGATTACTCAGGTTCTTGTTTTAAATAATTAGCCGGGAAAGAAAAATATGGCAATCATATTCGGTGATAAAGATACAAAAAACATCGGTAGCTGGCAAGAGCTGTTTGTTCCGTCATGCTCCGCGCGTATCAATCGCTTGCGCGAAGATGCTGTCAGGACACCGGAAATTTGCCTGGAACGGGCGCGGATAGAGATGCGGATTTATGAGCAGTATAAAGATGAGCCACGCATTATCCAGCGCGCACGTTTCCTCGAGGCTTACCTCAAAGAAAAGACCATTGTGATAAGGGATGACGAACTTATCGTCGGTAGTCTCAATAGTAAAGTGCGCGGTTCTATTTTTGACGGCACTATGTCTTCCTGGATGGAAAAAGAACTGGATGATCCCGTTAAAGACCCCCAGTTCCGGCCTTTCGACAAGCACATTATTCACGCTGCGGAAAGAAAAGAACTGCGGGAAGTGCTTATTCCCTATTTTAAAGGCAAAACGATGTTCGATTACAATCTGGCGAGAATCGGAGACGATGTTAAAGAAAAAGCCTATCCGAGCACTGCTTCTTGCCCGCATATTCCTGATATCGCCGACCGGTCAATGGCCAGGGATGCAGGCCACCAGATGGCAAATTATGAGAAAGTGCTGCACAAAGGGCTGAATGGCCTCAGGGCAGAGGCCGAGTGGCAACTGGCACAGATAGATCAACCCTATTGCCACTATAGCGTAAAAGAGAAGAAGGACTTCTACAAGGCCGTTCTGATTTCCATCGACGCCGCAATAGCCTATGCCAAACGCCATGCCGACCTGGCGCGGTCGATGGCTGCCAAAGAAACTAACCCGCAGAGAAAACAGGAACTGGAGCGCATCGCCGAGATCTGCACCCAGGTACCGGCCAATCCCGCGCGCAACTGGTGGGAAGCCGTCCAATCCCTCTGGATGACCCATGTTGTCATTTCCTGCGAACTTTCCGCTCTGGTGCATTGCTTCGGACGTTTTGACCAGTTTATGTATCCCTTCTATAAGAAATCAGTGGTCGACGAAAAATCGATGACCTACGATGAAGCGCTGGAACTGCTCGAATGTTTCTGGATAAAAACCAACGGCAGCGTCTTACGCAGTTACGGTCTGGTCAAAGTCCTCACCGGTATGGGACTGGGTAATGTCCTCACAATGGGCGGCCAGACCCGCGACGGTAAAGATGCCTGTAATGATGTCACGATGTTGTGCCTGGAAGCTGAAGAACAATTAGGCGTGCTGCTGCCGGAAACTGCCTTTCGTGTCTGGGAAGGAACACCTGATAAATATCTCCATAAAGCCGCCGAACTCGTCCGCCTGGGACGAGGTAAACCTAAATTCATCTACGACCGTAAAGGGGTCCAGATGTTATCGAAGAGCTATCCCGAACTGAAAATAGAAGACTGGCGGGAATATGCCCTGCTGGGCTGTACAGAAACAAATCTGGGCGGTATCACGATGGGCGCGATCTTCGAAGGTGTCAATGTTGTTGC
>PMBW01000253.1:0-1126 GCA_003153075.1 Dehalococcoidia bacterium
TTTATGACCGAGGGCTTCGGCTGGGTAGACGAGAATAGAGAAAAGAAACCATTACTGACCGTATCCGGTTATTTCAGTAAGAAACAATGGATCGAGCGCTGGGGGTTTTCCCAGGCTCCCGAAGAAGTCCGCAAAGATGTGCCGCTGTTCGCCATCCCGCGCTTTCCCCGCACGCTGGCCGAATATATCAACCCGCTTGTCCAGACAGGATTTATCCTGAAAAAACTGGCTGAGCCGCGCCCTTCCGCCAGCGACTGCCGGGAATACCCCTTCCTGCAGCGGTGGCGTGATGCCGGTTCGCTGTTTTTACATGTACACTGTGTGAAGCCTTGAAAAGAGAATGTAATCGTGGTGTAGTTCGCCTAACCAGGTACAGATAAATTCGCGCTTTAATTCCAGCCCGAGGTTGTCCAAAATATTTTAGGTTACCAAATTAAACCATTCGCCCCCTTTCGCGAAAGGGGATTAAGGAGGATTTACCTACCCGAGTTGATCATTGCGCCTAAAATTTAGTTTCCAAGACTATTTCCGGACAGCCTCACAAGGTACTTACGCAGTAATGTATTGAGTGAAACTTATTGGGATTAAAATTAATAATATGAAAACCAACAACATATTAATCCGCCCGTTCCGCATCGGGGATTATGAAAAAGTCGCCGCGTTGTGGGAAGAAGCAGGGATCCACTACCGCCCCAACGGACGGGAAAACCGCGCGCGGATAGCGCAGGAAATGAAAACCGGACAGGCAATTTTCATGGTAGCAGCGGCCGGGGAAACAATCGTGGGGGTGGTTTTGGGAACCCACGACGGTCGTAAAGGCTGGATAAACCGGTTGGCCGTGGCAAAGGAATTCCGCCGGCAAAACATCGCCCTAAAACTGGTTACCAGTGTAGAAAACAAACTGGACGAGCTCGGCATAGGCGTAGTTGCCTGCCTGATCGAACCGGAAAACACCGTATCAACGACCTATACTAAAGCGCCGGTGTTGTACTTTTCAAAGAAGAAATCTATTGACGCTTAGTTGTATAATAAGAAAAACAAACTAGTCAGCACACGGGACTTATCATTATTCAGGCGGCTTTTTTTATAAAGTTTGCCGTATAATAATAGGTTATGTTATACTGTG
>PMBW01000253.1:1186-6511 GCA_003153075.1 Dehalococcoidia bacterium
CTGCCGGTATGCTGGACAAAGCCTGCCTGACCGTTAAGGACATAATCGCTTCCGGCGGTACATTACTATTCGTCGGGACCAAAAAACAGGCCCACGACGCAATCGAAGAAGAAGCCAAGCGGTGCGGGATGTACTGGGTTAACCAGCGTTGGGTCGGCGGTACACTGACCAACTTCCCCACAATTCAGGCGCGTATCGACCACCTCGTTCGGCTGGAAGATGCGCAGTCCAAAGGTGAATTCGTCCGCTTACCCAAGAAAGAAATCATGGGCATCGAAGAAGAGATCGCCAAACTGAACAAGCAGATGGGCGGTATCAAAGCCATGACCAGTCTGCCGTCAGCGCTGTTCATCGTCGATACCGTAAAAGAAAATATCGCCATTGCTGAAGCCAAACGGGTCGGCATTCCGGTCATTGCCATCGTGGATACCAATTCAAATCCCGATGATATCGACCACCCGATTCCGGCCAATGACGACGCTATCAGAGCCGTCAAATTGATCTGCCACCGCATCGCCGACGCAGTACTCGCGGGCAAAGCAATGATGGCACCGATAAAATCAGAGGAAGGAGAAGGGGTTAATCCGGCAGGGGCTCCCGCCGCAGAAGTAAAGCCCTCCGAACCGCAGATTTTCACCCCTGACGACAAGTAAAAATGGAAATTTCCACCATCCAACTGAAGGAATTAAGAGATAAATCAGGCGCCGGCATAATGGAATGCCGCACCGCTTTAGTTCAACATCAAGGTGATTTTAATAAAGCACTGGAAACACTGAAAGCCAACTCAATTAATAAAGTGCAGAAAAGAAGCACCCGCACCGTCGGCCAGGGGTCAGTAATGACCTACATTCACACCGGCGGCAGAATCGGCGCGATGGTTGAACTCAACTGCGAAACGGACTTCGTCGCCCGCAACGAGATTTTTAAAGAACTGGGGCATAACATTGCCATGCAAATCGCCGCCCAGGAACCGATCTGCATTTCCGAAGATAAAATGCCGAAAGACGCCGACCTGACTCCGGCAGTGGCTTGCTTGCTGCTCCAGCCATTTATTAAAAGCCCGGAATTGACTATTCAGGACCTTATCAACGATGCCATCGCTAAAACCGGCGAAAACATCAAGGTAAACCGCTTTGCCCGTTTTGAACTCGGACAGGTGGAATGCAGAATCGCTGGAGTATAAGTACTCAGCCCTCAGTATAATTTACCTCAAATAGATGCTGAAGGTGGACACCGATGACGGCTCCTAAGTATAAGCGTATCCTGCTCAAACTCAGCGGCGAAGCCTTCAAAGGCAGCTCTGCCTACGGCTTTGATCAGACTGTTATCACCAGCATGGCAATGCAAATCAAACAGGTCTCCGAAATGGGCGTGCAGATTGCTATTGTTGTCGGCGGGGGTAATATCTGGCGCGGGGCGGAAGCCGAAAAGAACGGGATGGACCGGGTTACCGCTGATTACGCCGGTATGCTCGCCACCATTATCAATGCCTTAGCCCTGCAGGACGCGCTGGAAAAGGTCGGTGTAATCACCCGCACGCAAACCGCCATCGATATTCAAAAAGTCGCCGAACCGTACATCCGGCGCCGTGCCATCCGCCACCTGGAAAAAGGCCGGGTAGTAATTTTTGCCGGCGGCACCGGAAATCCCTATATGACCACAGACACTGCCGCCGCGCTGCGGGCCATCGAGATAGAAGCCCAGGTGCTTTTGAAGGCCACGCACCATGTAGATGGGATATATACCGCCGATCCGCAAAAAGACAGCACTGCCAGGAAATTTGATAAGCTTACTCACACGGAAGCCCTGCACATGCGTTCAGGCGTAATGGACTCCACCGCCCTTTCGCTCTGCCTGGAGAACAAATTACCAATTATCGTCTTCGACTTTCGGACAAAAAATAGTATACAACGCGCAGTCATGGGTGAATCATTGGGTACTATTGTATCAGGGGGATAAATATGATTAACAATCTGCACATCTCTACTGCTGAAATGAAGATGAAAAAATCNNAATGACGGACGTGTTATCAGGATCACCATTCCTTCACTCAACGAAGAACGCCGCCAGGAATTATTAAAAATAGTGCACCGCCGAATTGAAGAAGGGAAAATCGCTATCCGAAATGAACGGCGTGACGCACTGGAAAGATTGAAAACCCAGGAAAAGGACAAGGAAATCTCCCAGGACGAGCATAAGCTGCTGCAAAATCAATTGCAAAAAATAACCGATGCTTATACTGTGAATATGGAAAAAATCGGAAAAGACAAGGAAAAAGAAGTTATGGCGGTCTAGCCGTACTTCCTTCCAATTCACAGAGAGAACCTTAATGAGTTTAACCGCAGAAAATATCTTGTCATTACCTACCCACGTCGCGATTGTGCCTGACGGCAACGGCAGGTGGGCGGAGAAACGCGGTTTGCCCCGGCTGAACGGCCACCGCGAAGGNNGTTACTTTTTACGGTTTTTCCACTGAAAATAGAAATCGTCCCGAACCCGAAGTAAAAGGGTTATTTAAACTCGTGGAGCATTTTGTCGATGAACAACTTGATAAAATCCACGGGAAAAATATCAAAATCCGCCACATCGGCAGACTCAACGGACTACCGGACAGCCTGCAGAAAGCGATTCAAAAAGCTGTCTCCCTCACCGCCAACAATACCGGCATGAACCTTGGCATTGCCTGGAATTACGGTGGACAGGCAGAAATTGTCGATGCTGTAACCAAGTTTATGTCCGACCCGGACAGACCGCAACCGCTGGATGAGAAATCCTTCGCCCGCTACCTTTATACAGGGGATATGCCGGAGGTAGACCTGCTTATTCGTACCGCTGAAAAACGCTTGAGCAACTTTTTATTGTGGCAATCCGCTTATAGTGAAATTTATTTCACCGATGTTCTGTGGCCTGATTTCAACAAAGCAGAAATCGATAAAGCCCTGATCGAATACAGTAAAAGAAACCGCCGTTTCGGCGGTTTATAAGCGGTGTAAATGCTAAAAAACCGAATCATTACGACAATCTGGGCTGTGCCGCTGATAAGTATTATCGTCTGGTTCGGAGAGCCCTATTTCACTATCGTTATCGCTGTCGTCGGTTTATTAGCTGCGATGGAATTTTACCGTTTAAGCAAAGGAATTAAAGCTCAAGCGCTGGCTGTTTTCGGCATCATCTGGACGCTATTATTCATCGTAATTCGTAACCCGGGGCTGATTAACGCGATCGCCCACTATATCGACCGAGAAGTTATTTTCCCTATTGTCATTACGTCGGGAATGGCTGTCTCGCTCTTTCTTTTGCTCACACGCAAGCAGAAAGACGGCGCTTTCATCGATTGGGGATGGACTTTTGCCGAGGTACTGTATATCGGCTGGTTCCTGGGTTATTTTGTGGCGCTGCGCGGATTGGACGGCGGCAGAAATTGGGTATTCCTGGCAATATTCGCAAACATGGGCTCAGATTCTTTAGCTTACTTTATCGGTAAAGCATTCGGAAAGCACAAACTCGCTCCTTCTATAAGCCCCGGAAAAACATGGGAAGGCACGATCGGCGGCGTGCTGGGAGCGGTTGTGGTCAGTTTATTTTTCCTGTTACCAACAGCAGTAAGGCTCGATGCTTTTCTCAACTGGTGGCAGCTGGTTATCGTCGGGGTATTAATCAGCGCGTTTGGACAATTGGGCGACCTGGTAGAATCGTTATTTAAAAGGAATACCGGCGCCAAGGATTCCGGCAACATTTTCCCCGGACATGGTGGTATGCTCGACAGGACAGATAGCATGGTCTTTGCGGTTATGGTCGTTTACTATGTTGTGGTGCTGTTCAAATTAGTCTGATAGCCGGTCTCGTTTGAAAACCCCATATATTTCCTCTGATTACTGCGGCTGTGGCATGATGCAAACTGGAATTACATTGACCGTAAGGGGATATCCTNNCGCCTTAATACTGCAATAAGGAATACACCGGCACGTCTTTCAAGGTCTTCCGCCCTTTCAATGCCAGCAGTTCAATTACAAAAGCTGCCCCGATGATCTTGCCGTTCATTTTATTGATCAATTTGGTGACAGCGCAGGCAGTTCCGCCGGTCGCCAGCACGTCATCTATTATCAGCACCCTTTCCCCGCGCAGAATTGCGTCCTGGTGCATTTCAATGGTATCCGTGCCGTATTCCAGGGCATACTCTTCCTGATGGGTATCCCAGGGCAATTTGCCAAGCTTTCTAACCGGCGCAAAACCGGCCCCGAGTTTATAAGCGATGGCCGGCCCAAAGAGAAAACCCCTGGCCTCCATGGAGACCACTACATCGATGTTCATGCTGCTGTAATGGTCGGCAATCGTATCGATGGTATACGCTAAAGCCCGCCCGTTCTTTAAAATCGGGGTAATATCGTAAAAATTAATGCCCGCCTTGGGAAAATCGGGGACGGTGCGGATGATACTTTTCAGGTCTCCTCCCGCTTTGTTGTCTGCATTATATTTAACTTCTTTTTCAGTCATTTTTCTTTCCTTGAAATTTCATCGAGTTACCAATGGATATTACCATAACACCTGGAGGCATTCAAGATTATAGATAACCCCTACCGGTTCATTTCTGAAATCCCAAGCGCCAATATTAAAATACAGTTGCTAAACAATTCAGAATAAAAATGTAAAAACTTAAAACTGGTAACTGATAACTTGAAACTGCCCCTTGTGTTGACTGCATCCCCTGCCTGAAGTAGTGTTTATACAGGATTCAAGCGAAATATTCAATCACACGCTATAATTAGATAATATGGTCAATTCGTTAAAAAGGCTGGCGGTCCTGGGCTCTACCGGATCAATCGGCAGGCAGACGCTGCAGGTTGTCCGCAATCTATCCGGGCGTTTCCGCGTGGTCGGGTTGGCCGCCGGACAGAATCTGGAATTATTATCAGAACAGATCGCCGAATTTAAACCTGAGTATATCTACCACCAGTCCGCTGCTAACTCAAAACTTATAACCGGCAGCGCAAAACTGGTAACTCTTGATGAGCTTGCCGCTATCCCCGATGTTGATATCGTGGTTATCGCTACTTCCGGCAAAGCGGGATTATCCGCCACGCTGGCAGCCGTAAAAGCCCGGAAGAAAGTGGCCATTGCCAATAAAGAACCTCTAGTCATGGCGGGGGAAATCATCATTCGGGAAGCGAAAAAAAACGGCGCCCAACTGCTGCCGATTGACAGCGAGCACAGCGCGATCTGGCAGTGCCTGAACGGCGAAAAACAGCCGCCGAAACGCATTATGTTAACCGCTTCCGGCGGTCCTTTCCGCGGCTTTTCCCCGGAACAACTGGATGCCGTCACACC
>PMBW01000253.1:6526-8060 GCA_003153075.1 Dehalococcoidia bacterium
GCCCGCTGGTTATTCGGCGTTCCGTTGGCGCAGATCGATGTCATCATTCACCCGCAAAGTATCATCCATTCGATGGTGGAATTTATTGACGGTTCGTTTAAAGCCCAAATGTCTTATCCGGATATGCGCCTGCCGATCCAGTACGCCCTGACCTGGCCGGACCGGATGGAGAATCCGGAGCTGCCGAAACTCGATTGGTCCAAAATCAGGGAATTAACCTTCGAGCCGCCTGATTTTGACAAGTTCCCCTGTTTAAAACTGGCGATGGAAGCTGCTGCCGCCGGCGGCACTTACCCGACCGCGCTCTGCGCCGCCGACGAAGTCGCAGTAGAGCTCTTTTTACAGGAAAAGATCAACTTTACCGGTATCGCCCGGCTTGTTAAGCAAGTGCTGGATGAGCACCAAACTATCTCTAACCCGGCACTTGATGATATTATGAATACGGACAGATGGGCCAGGGATAAGGCCCTGCAAATATTCAACCGGGATAAAAAATGCTAATTACGCTCATTTCGTTTTTTTTGATACTGATAATTCTGATCCTCGCGCATGAACTGGGGCATTTTTTCACTGCCAAACTCTTTAAAGTCAGGGTGGAGGAATTCGGGATCTTCATGCCGCCCAGGATATTCTCGTTCAAAAAAGGCGAAACTGTTTATTCCTTTAACGCCATCCCCCTGGGCGGGTTCAATAAGCTGGCGGGAGAAGAAGATCCTAAAGTGCCCGGCAGCCTGGCGGGGAAAAGCATTCCGGTTCGTTTGTTAGTACTCAGCGCCGGTTCGCTGATGAATATTCTGCTGCCGTTGATACTGCTATCCATCGCCTTCATGATTCCGCACCTGGAATCCGTCGGCACCAATTCCACGGAAAAAGGACAGGTGTTTGTAATGGAGGTAGTAGCGAATTCTCCGGCAGCTAATGCCGGTATAAAAGTTAACGACATTATTATCTCGGCAAACGGCGAAGCGGTACAGAATGTCGCAGGATATGAACGCATCGTTAAAGCGAACTATGGGACAGAAATTCCCGTCACGGTTAAACATTATGACGGCACTACCGCAGAACTAAAATTAACACCGCAGGCGAACGCTCCGGCCACGCAGGGTGCCACCGGTGTCGCTGTTACCAATGCGGTAAGGAAAATTGATCCGGTCTGGACTGCAATCCGCAACGGCGGTATTAGCTATTGGAATATGATCGTTCTGTTTAAGGACGGGATACTGGGGATGATCAGGGGAACTGTGCCTGTCAGTGTCACCGGCCCGGTAGGAATCGCCCAGTTGACCGGTGAGATTGTCAAGACCGGCATCGCCAATTTACTCAGTTTTGCCGCAGTTATCAGCCTCAATCTGGGTATTCTCAATATCTTCCCGATCCCCGCAATGGACGGTGGCAGGATCGTCTTCGTGCTGGTGGAATGGATCCGTCGCGGCAAGCGCGTTTCCCCAAAAACAGAGAACCTGGTGCATACCATCGGTTTCATGCTGCTGATTATCGTGTTTCTGATAATTTCTTACCACGATATTGTGCGTAT
>PMBW01000041.1 GCA_003153075.1 Dehalococcoidia bacterium
GCGCCGGTGGTAACATTGCCCAAAGCAACCTCACAGGCGCCGGTTAGAGTCGCAATATCAACAATTAACTTTGCGCCCTGTTTATTGGCATATCCCAGCGCATCTGCCAGTATTAAACGCCCTTCGGCATCGGTGGTGATAATCTCAATCGTTTTACCATTCATCGCGGTCAGGACATCCGCCGGCTTCAGCGCCGTGCCGCTGGGCAGATTCTCGGTGGCCGGTACGATCGCCATCACATTAATTTTTGGTTTCAACTGCGCAATAGCGCCGATGGCCGCGATCACGGAAGCCCCGCCGGCCATATCGCTCTTCATCTCACCCATATCCGTTGTCGGTTTTAAAGAGATACCGCCGGAATCGAAGGTGATACCCTTCCCTACCAGCGCAATATCAATGGTTTCAGTGCTTTTACCCTGATACTTTAAAACAATGAATTTTGGAGGTTGCTGACTGCCTTGTGCCACGCCGAGCAGTCCGCCCATGCCCAATTCTTTCATTTGTTTTCGTTCCAGGATTTCAATTTCCAGGTCGTGTTTTTCCGCCACCTTCTTTGCTTCTTCGGCCAGAATAGTTGGCGTCATATAGTTCGGCGCCTCATTGACCATGTCCCTGGCCAGGTTGGCCGCTTCTGCCAGGATCTTACCAGTGGTAATACCCTGCTGGATGCCGGTTTTATTCTTCGTATTCCGGTCGATGATTACCAGTTCTTCGATTTCACCCTGCTCCGGTTTTTTGGAAATATGCCGGGTGAAAGTATACAAACCAAGGATCGCGCCTTCGGTGATTGCTTCAGCCGAAGTCTCGGGGTCGATGTGATTAACCCCGACGCCAACTAAGGCTGCCGCAATGTGTTTCGCGCCTTTTTTGCGTAACCCGCGGCAAGCATCGGCAATCGCAATGCGAATCTTATCTGAAGTCAGGTCTTTACTTTTCCCCAGACCGATAATTACCACCCTTCCCTCAGGCAGTTTCCCCAGCGTATAGATAATTGTAACTTCCCCGGATTTCCCTTTGATTTCACCTTGTTTGATTAATTTTGAGACTTCACTTCCCAGCGCTTTATCTATACCGGCCAATTCATCCGCCGGTTTTGTGATGCCCTCAAAGATACCGTATAAGAGTGTGTCATCTCCGATCCTGCTGAAATCCCCGATCTTTACCTTTATTTCCAATTCAATACTCCTCTACCATCCTGACAACTGCCGGTAGTCGCATTTCGTATAGTTTTCCGCATGAAAGACAAGATGGTTTTCAAAAAAAGACGACTTACAGTGATAAATATTATGAGAAACTATGCGGATAGTTTCCATAATATTAACATTATAGCATCTTTTCAGGGCATTTCCAGACAATATTTATTATAATTATGTAAACTTTGGAACATAAACCGGTAGTTGCAGGTTGGTTGAAATGTCAGTCTTCCGTGTAAAAAGCCAGTCCCAGAGTTCCCGTACCGCAGGCGTAACCCATAATCGGACTGAATTCACTGATCCGGATTTCACGGCAGTTGAACTCACTGGAGACCCGCTGCCTCAATTTTTCCGCATCTTCCGGCGCATAGGCATTGAGAACGGCAATATACAGCGGTTTTTTGCCGACCTTTTCTCTGGTTTTCCGCAACAGCATTTCAATTCCTTTTTCCCGGCTCCGGGCAACGCCAATAAAATTCACCCCGCTCGATATGCTGAGCAGCGACTTGAGATTGAGCATCGTACCAACCTGAGCCGCGATTTTGGGGATGCGGCCGGAACGGTAGACGTGACTAAGAGTATCCATCAGAACCAGGGCCGATACTTTGTCTCTCATTACTTCGGCAGCTTGAATTACTTCCGCAAAACTCTTGTTCTCTTCGGCGGCTTTAGCCGCGGCCAGCGCAATGAATCCTTCCGCCACGGTAGCTGTCCGGGAATCCATCACTTTGATGTTCACACCGGGCAGTTCCTTTTTGGCATAATCGACGGCGACGATAGCGGTATTATTCGTGGTGCTGATTTTTGCGGATAATGTAACACACAAAATATTACCGGCCTGTCGGGCGGCTTTACGATAGGCTGCAAGAAAATCAGCCGGTGTGGGAGTGGACGTGCTGAAAATATCCGGATTCTTCAGGAACAATTGGTAAGCTTCATCCGGGGTAATATCAACCCAATCTTTGTAAGCTTTGCCGTCACAGACAATGCTTAGCGGCACAATACCGATGGCATACCTTTGCGCCTGCTCTTTAGTAACGCAGGCTACGCTATCCGTGATAATCGCCACCTGTCTGGGAGAGTGAATAGCCATGTTTCTCACAAGAAATTCTGCATTGTGTAAAGTAGTATATTACCGTGTTTTTGTTTTGTCAATTATAAAACGAGTCAGGATCTAAAAGACTTTGGGTTGATAATAGACTTAAGCTATCCTCTTAATGAACTTTCCTGAATTTAGATCCGCTGAAATTCCAGGTACAGGACTTTTTTAGTTTTTTCTGTAACCTTCACCCGTTCATCGATCCGGTATCCCATCACCCACACAAATCCATCCGGCGAAGCGATAATCGGAACGTTATCACGCCAATGAGTCGGGATTTTCGCATCCAACATGAATTGTGACAGCTTCTTTTGGTCTTTCATTCCCAATGGCTGAAAACGGTCGCCGCGTTTACGGGAACG
>PMBW01000079.1 GCA_003153075.1 Dehalococcoidia bacterium
GAACTTCTCGGTTTGAAATGGAGCGACATTGATTTAAAAACTGGCCAGATAGCAGTCAGAAGAACGCTGAAGCGTGATAAGAAGGGAGTGATTTATATTACCGATAACAAAACAAGGGGCAGCAAACGGACCATCAAATTGACGCCGACAAATGCTGATGTTCTCACGCAACTTTGGGAAACTTCAAAGAATAAAGGCAAGGATGATTCAGTCTTTGCGATCAACGGTCAACCGCCCAGGCCGCAATCAATTACAAGAGCCTGGCAGACCGGTTTTAAAAAAGCCAGTGTCGCCATGATCACCTTTCACGACGCCCGGCATACCCATGCCACGCTTTTATTAAAAGCCGGCGTGCATCCAAAAGTCGTCCAGGAACGCTTGGGACATTCATCAATTTCAATGACTCTTGATACGTACAGTCATGTTGTTCCGGGGATGCAAGAGGCAGCGGCCACGAAATTTGATGAAAACTTAAATTCAATATTCGATTCGTAGCATATTCGTAGCATAATGGCGGTGTTTATCAGTGTTTAGCTTCATTTTTGTTCGATGCACTCGCATCCGGTATGCGCTACCACTTACCAAGTTTTGATTCTAAAAAGCTCCCATAAACGGGGGCTTTCCTTTTTTGTGAACAATTTGCTGCCGTACTACTAACCGGCTGTCCAATCATTCTCTTGTTCCGGGTATCAATTTTCACATCGTAGCATTGAAATTATTTTTAAAATAATATATACTACCTCAATCGCCTATGGGTAAATATGCACACTAGTCCTTCTATACCCATGCGGCAAAATAATATTTACAAAACAATGCGGGAAAAAGGAGAACTTCGAGATGGATAACAAGGAAAATAATCCGGGAAATTACAAAAAGCACGCTATGGTTCTCAGTATAATCGGCGTAATCTTGTTAATCGCCGGAATATTAATCATCGCTATTCATGGAAACCCCCTCCGCGGTTCAGGTCTGGGCACTATTGCGATCATCGCGGGTATCGTTTTACTGGTTATTGCCGGCTTTAGACTCTATAAAAAGCGTTAATAACAGGTCTTCTTGTGGCCCGTCTAGATCGTGGATCAGCCATATCTTGAATATGGCTGTTACTGCGTTTCCCCTGCTATTAATGAGGGGATATATTACCCATGCCCGACTTTATTACATTTGTTTAGAACTGCATCAAGTATTCACGCTTTGTGCGAATATCGGGATGTTTAGCTGGTGTTACGCCTGAATATCCAATAATGTTTTTGTTTTCAGAAAAAGCACAACTTAATTCACTGCATTATTTTGCAAAATTTCATCATCCCGTTTTACAGGCATTTCTTCCAGAACAGGCGCATTTGCTACAAATATCCAGCGTCATTTATATGCGTGAATACTCCGACTGTTCTTGTACTAATTTTCTTCCCGATATGGTAATATGAAAACTTCTAAGCTTGCTATGAACCATGCACCAGTGAATATTGACAAACAAAACAATGTATGTTACCATCTCTCTAATTTCAATTGAATATCTAATAGGAATCCGATATGGATTACTTGCATATCTTCCCGGAGGCATAATAGATCAAGAAAATTCCTGAATATCCGTAATAATAAAAATGAGATTTCAGCTAGTTACTCAGCAGTTTTCTATTAAAAAGGAGTGTAAATTGAAAAGAGGAACGTTCTGGATAGTACTGACCTGTCTGATGGTAATTTCAATGGTTTTGGGATCCTGCACTACATCATCAACAACTACAACATCAACCCATAGCACAACAACCGTTGTTGCTGCGACTACCACCACAAGCGCGGCTAAAACAACCTCAACAACAACGGCGCAAACAACAAAACCGGCTACGACGGCCGCAGGCAACTGGTGGGACAAACTGGGCAAGCCGCAGTACGGCGGTGATTTAGTGCTCAGGGCAGTGAGGGACGTTTCGGGTTGGGACCCGCAAATGTCCGATGGGTTATTTGTAATCTACTCAGCCTGGCTGGAACGACTGTACGACGATAAATGGACAACAGACCCCGCCGAATTCTCCTTCAAAGTAGCCTTCAGGCCTGAGCAATATAACAGCGGTATGCTGGCCCAAAGCTGGGAGTTCACAGACCCGAGCACCTGGGTTTTCCATCTGCGCAAAGGAGTCCATTGGCAGAACGTTCCGCCGGTAAACGGACGTGAATTTGTCGCTGACGATATGGTGTTCACGATGAACCGGTGGCTAGGCAACGGCAGCGGCTTTACCAAACCCACGATGTTGTCAACTGCGATGTGGACAGATCTGATTTCATGTACAGCCGCTGACAAATATACGCTTGTTTACAAGTGGAAGAATCCCTACGCGGAGTACATCGAAGAGAACATGCTGGCGCCTGACGGAACACTGACGCCGCTATGTCCTGAAGCGGTNNTGGGGATACGACGAACGTTACCCGCAGAACAAACTACCCTATGTGAATACAGTAAAGATGCTTGTAATACCTGACCCCGCTACCGCCATGGCAGGGTTGCGCACAGGAAAGATCGATGTCCTGGATGGTCTCCAGATTCAGCAGGTTACATCGTTAAACAAAACTAACCCTGAATTATTGCAAATAACTATTCCCCGGCTGACGGGGCTTTCAGTTGATCCGAGAAATGACAAAGCGCCGTTTACCGACATCAGGGTACGGAAAGCAATGCAGATGTCAATAGACCTGAAAACAATATCCTCAACGTACTACGAAGGTTATACTGAGGCGAACCCATCCCAGCTAACCTCAACGTTCGAAACAGGGTGGGGATACCCGTACGATCAGTGGCCGCAAGATTTAAAGGACGAGTATGCCTACAATCCAACTGCGGCCAAGAAGCTTTTAGCCGATGCCGGTTTCCCCGGCGGGTTCAAGACCAATGTCGTTGTTGATAACACCGCGGATCTGGATCTGCTGCAGATAGTCAAATCTTATTTTGCCGCAGTTGGTATTAACATGGACATCAAGCCGATGGATGCCGTTGCATGGAACGCCTATGTCAGAAGAGATCATCTGCATGACCAGATAGCCATGCGCGCATCGGGATCACTCGGTTGCACCTTTGCGCCGCTCAGGCAGTTACTCAGGTTCCAAACCGGATATTCAACCGATTGGGCCATGGTAAGCGACCCGGTATTTGACGCCTACTATAACACTGCGTCGGCGGCAACCAGTATCGATACCGTGCAGAAAATCCTCAAAGACGCAAACGAGCGCGCGGCGCGGCAGCATTGGGTCGTAGCCCTTCTGCATCCGAACGACTTCGCACTCTATCAGCCGTGGTTTAAAGGCTACAGCGGTCAGGAAGGATCGATCTCCGGCGGAACGGGCGGTCCCGGCACGCTTGGATTCTATGCGTCCCGGTTCTGGATAGACGTGAATCTGAAGAAATCCATGGGGCACTAATTAACAATTCCGGCGATTGGCGGTAAAAAATAGAAGGCAGGCAAGGATTATCACTTTGCCTGCCTTAAACCGGATAAATAACAACGGCGTATTACTAAATAATCTTGAGGTTTTATAATGGCAAAAATTGTACTGATCGGTGCGGGAAGTCACGTTTTCTCGAGGCACCTCATCATGGATATCGTATCGTACCCCGAGCTAAGAGATAGCACGATTACCTTGATGGATATCGCCAAAGAACCACTGGACAACATCACGGTTTTTGCTAAAAAACTGGTGGAACAACACCGGTTTAACACAAAGATAGAGTCGACAACAGACCGCCGTAAAGCGCTTGTTGGCGCGGACTACGTTATTGTTACAGTACAAGTTGGAGGGGGAAGGCGGGATGCTGAAGATATCGCGGAAAAGTTCGGCCTGCCCAAAAACTGGGTTGGACCGGGAATGGGTGGATTGCGCCCGATACCGGTCATTTTAGACATCTGCCGTGATATGGAAGAACTTTGCCCGGACGCATGGCTCCTGGAGTATACGAATCCGGTGCCCGCGATCTGTTGGGCTGTAAATGATTACACTAAAATCAAAAACGTGGGTTTATGCCACAGCGTGCCACATACAGCAGCCGAACTGGCTAAATATCTCGGTGTACCGTACAAAGATATCTCCTACTGGGTGGCAGGCCTCAACCATATGGCCTGGTTCTTAAAGTTAGAGCACAACGGTGAAGATGCCTATCCGCGCTTGAGAGAGAAATTTAAAGACCCCGCTGTATATTCCGCGCCTGATGCGCACTGGGCCGGGCCGGACATTGTCCGCGCGGAGATATTCAAGACGTTCGGATACTACGTCACCGAGGCGAGCCACATCGTGTCATATGCCCTTCCGTACTTCCGTAAAAAGAATCAGCCGGAAGTCCTCGAACGGTATAAACTGGAAACCCGCAATCATCCTGAGCGGCACCCAAAGGCTTTCGCGGAGCTTGAAAAAATGCGGAAAAGGCAGGACGCAGAATTAAAGCAGCTGATTAATTGCGGTCAGGAAATTCCGATCAGCCATAGCGGCGAATACGCCTCAGGTATAATCCACTCCATTGAGACCGGAATACCTTACCGGATTAACGGCAATGTTAAAAACACGGGTCTGATAACCAATTTATCGAAGGGGTCTTGTGTTGAAGTGCCGTGCCTGGTTGATAAGAAAGGCATTACACCCTGCTATGTCGGGGATCTGCCGCCGCAACTGGCCGCCTTAAATCAGGCCAACGTCGGAGCGCAAGAGTTAGCAGTCCGAGGAATTGTCGAGAAGGATAAAAACAAAATCTTGCAGGCAACTTTGCTCGACCCGTTAACCGGGGCCTTATTAACAATTGACGAAATACGCCAGATGGTTGACGAACTTTTCCAGGCCGAAAAAGAATACATAAAAAGCTTTAAATAAACACAGAATAAACCACCGGTCCAGGTTATAAATAGTCGCTTCGACCGGTCAGTAACCGGGATTGCGTTAAGAAGAATGAGTTGATGTAGAAAATTCCTGTAAAGTTTGTTTTATAAAATGTTCTGCAGGAAAGTTTAATTAAGGAGAAGCAAAATGCAAGAGGTCAAACGGGTATTCACGGTAGATGGGAAACCATTTTTCCCCGTTTCCGGTCAAGCCCATAATGACGCAGGTTACAACGACAATGAGTCTGAATATTTTTTCAAGACAATCAAGCTGGTCCACGGCAATTCTCTAACGATACCGGTATACTGGCTCCAGGTCGAACCCGAAGAAGGTAAGTTTGATTTTACCAGCGTGGACGCACTGCTCGCCACCGCCCGCCGGTATGATGTCCATTTGATTTTATTGTGGTTTGGTACCTGGAAGAACACCAACATGGACTACACCCCGGCCTGGGTAAAAAACAATCCAAAACGCTTTAAACGGGTGATGACTCCCAATGGCAGTGATTTATGGGTACTTTCACCGCACTGCAAGGCAAATCAGGAAGCTGATAAAAAGGTTTTTAATGCATTGTGTAAACACCTCAAAGCGAAAGACAGCAAGGAGCACACCGTCATCGGCATCCAGCTGGAAAATGAATCCGGTATCCTGGGCTGTGACCGCGATTATAACCCCGAATTCCAGGATCTCTTCGATGGCCCTGTGCCTGCCAAACTGATCTCGTCTATGAAAGCCGCCGGCAAGGGTGATGTGTACAATATCTGGCAGCAGGCAGGTGGAAAACAATCAGGCAAATGGTCTGAGGTATTCGGGTGGCCGGCCGGTGAATTTATGACAGCTTATAGTATTGCCACCTACATTGATGGTGTGGCCAAGGCAGGGAAAGCAGCCTATGATATTCCGATGTACATCAACGTCTGGTTGATGGAGGCGGATTTGGCAGTAGCCGGGGAAACATATCCGTCGGGCGGCGCAGTCACTAAAACCCTGGATATTTTCAAGTGGTTTACGCCGCACGTAGACATGATATCACCGGACCTTGAATATAACAATACAATGAGATATCAGAAGCTTTGTGCGGCCTATTCCCGCCCGGATAATCCTTTATTCTTCCCGGAAACACCGCCGACGACGAACTTATTCCGGGCCATCGCTGATTACAATCTCGTCGGTTACTCATGGATGGGCGGCTTCGATCATATCATGGGCGACAATGGCGCGATTCGTCCGGAGATGCAGGACGTAGTCAATACCGTCCACTGTATTGTGTCAGCAATCCCGCTCATATTGAAATACCAGGGTACAGATAAAATCCACGCCATAGTCCAGGAAGAGTATATGCCGACCCAATACGTGGATCTGGACGGCTACCTGGGGCAAGTCCAATTCGGTCAGGGCCGGATGTCATCTTTCAAAACGGATTGGCGGCATGTTAAAGATGGGGGAATGCCCAAAGAACAGGCCGATGTGGATATCAAACCTGAGTACAAGCGCGGCCGCGGTCTTTTGTTCCAGACAAGCAAGAATGAGTTCTATCTGGTCGGTATCGGCTGGCGGCTCTTCCTGCGTCCCAAGGTTGCGCCTGAGAAGAGAATACCCTTGTATTATTACGATGACATTCAGCGATCCGTTGGGCGGGCCCGCCAGATCTCGGTGGATGAAGGCCATTTTGACCAAAACGGCAAATTCGTGGTTGACCGGCAACGCAATAAGACCCCGCTGACTTTCGGCGCTTGGGTGGAAGCTGATATCGGCGTCCTGCGCATAATCATGTGCGATGCTTAGCTGTTATCAAGTTCACTCTGACGATAGATAAAAAAACAGGAGATTTTTTATGGCAAAGATCGTGCTGATCGGGGCCGGCAGTCATATCTTTTCAAGACACCTGATCACGGATATCATATCGTACCCCGATCTTCGAGACAGCACTATTACCCTCGTGGATATCAATAAGGAGCTGTTAGACCTGATCACGGCTTTTAGCCGGAAACTGGTAAAGCAGCAAAAATATAACACACAGATAGAGTCAACAATGAACCGCCGGGAAGCCCTGGACGGCGCTGATTACGTCATTTCTTCTATCAGGGTCGGCGGGTTTAACGTATCCCAGGCTGATTCGGAAATCGCTGCCAGGTACGGAGTTTATGGAAGTGTCGGGGATACGCTCGGACCCGGCGGAGTCTTCTACGGAGCGCGCCATGTGCCGGTTTTACTGGATATCTGCCGTGATATGGAAAAACTTTGCCCGGATGCCTGGTTGATGAATTACACGAACCCGATGGCCATACTGTGCTGGGCCGTAAATGATTACACCNNGGGATAAACCATATGGCCTGGTTCCTGAAGCTCATGCACGATGGGAAAGATGCCTACCCTCTCCTGAGAGAGAAGTTTAAAGACCCCGATATTTATTCAAAGCCCGGCGCAGTCCTTCAAGGCAAATACGCAGACATTGCCCGCGCCGAGATTTTCAAGGCGTTTGGATACTATGTCACTGAATCCAGCAACCACACTTCGGAATATGTTCCTTACTTCCGGAAGAAGAATCGGCCGGAGCTTTTTGAGAAGTATAAGGTCCGCCAGCTCCCCAGCTTTCAGGGCAAAGGAAAAAGGAGCCATGCACAGGATGAAGAGCTCAAACAGCAATTAAACAGCGACTATATATTCCCCACCAGCCGCACTGATGAATACTGCGCCCGGATAATCCACTCCATCGAGTCCGGCACGCCTTTGCGGATCAATGCTAATGTTAAGAATCATGGGCTGATCACCAATTTGCCGGAGGGTTGCTGCGTTGAGGTACCCTGCCTGGTAGACAAGGAAGGAATTACGCCCTGCCATGTCGGGGGTCTGCCGCCACAACTGGCCGCCCTAAACCGGACGAATATCAATGTTCAGGAACTGGCAGTCAGGGGGATTGTGGAGAAGGACAAAACTAAAATCTTGCAGTCTATTCTACTCGACCCGCTCACAGGCGCTACATTGACGATCGATGAAACAAGGCAGATGGTCGACGAATTGTTTACGGCAGGAAAAGAATACCTGAAAGGCTATAAATAAATACGGTAATATTTACGGTATCCATTATACGAAGAAGCAATATCAAGGAGAAGCAAAATGAAAGAGGTCAAACGCGTATTCAAGGTAAATGGAAAACCTTTTTTCCCAATAGGCGCTGAGTTCCTTTACAAGAGCGGTTACAGCGTCCGCGATCAGTCCGAGACGGAAACAATTTTTAAGGCGGTTAAATCAGCCCACGGCAATACCATTTTGATCCCCATCTACTGGGACCAGTTCGAGCGCGAAGAAGGTAATTTTGACTTTACTACCCTGGATTTTCTGCTTGCTCTGGCTCGCAGTTATGAGTTGAAATTAATGCTGCTCTGGTTTGCTACCTGGAAGAATGCCAATATGGACTTTACGCCGGCGTGGATAAAGACCGATCCGCAACGCTTCAAGCGGGTGATATCACCCACGGGTCAGGCTCTCTGGGTGCTTTCTTCGCACTGTAAAGCAAACCTTGCAGCTGATAAAAAGGCATTTACAGCTCTCTGCAAGTATCTGAAGGCTAAAGACGCCGCAGACCACACCGTTATCGGCATCCAGGTTGAAAACGAGGCCGGTATCATCGGCAGCGACCGTGACTACGGCCCCGAAGCCCAGGCTACACTAGACAGCCCCGTCCCCGCAAAGCTGCTGTCGGCGATGAAAACCGCCGGCAAGGGCGAAGTGTACGATATCTGGCAGCAGGCAGGCGGCAAAACGTCCGGCAACTGGACTGAATTATTCAGTTATTCGGCCGGCGAACTCATGTCAGCGTGGAGTATTGCCAGTTATATCGATAGTGTGGCTGAGGCCGGTAAAAAGTTCCACGAAGTCCCGATGTTCATTAATGTCTGGCTGATGGAGCAACCATGGTGGCGTGTACCGGGGGAATCCTATGCATCGGGCGGAGGTGTTACCAAAGTGCTGGATATCTACAAGTGGTTCACGCCGCACATTGACATGATCGCGCCGGACATTTATCTGTCCGATTTTAAGGGCCGCGCGGCCGTTTGCGCCAGCTATTCCCGCGACGATAATCCTTTGTTCATCCCTGAATCCCACGGGGCTCTGGAGATGATCAATCCCATCGCGGATTACAATTGCACCGGTTACTTCACCTGGATACGCGAAGGCACCGATGTCATTCAACCCAGGCACATCAAGCGCATCGACCTTATCCAGTGTGTGGCTTCGGTGATCCCGCTGCTGCTCAAATACCAGGGTACGGGCAAAGTTCACGCCGTAGTGCAAGAGGAAGGCATGGAAGTCCAAAACCTGGATCTGGACGGCTATATGGGGTTGATCGAATTCGGCAGGTGGAAGCAATCCGCGGTGCCCGGTGAACAACCCGGACTTAGCCGCGGCGGCGGCCTGGTGATCCAGGAGAGCAGGAATGTGTTCTATCTCGTCGGCACCAACTACCGGCTCCGGCTGCGTGCCAGGCAGACCACGGACAAGATGCAGGCTACATTGATTTACACTCACCACCGCAGACCGGAGTTTTTAAAGTACGTCGTCAGTGTCGATGAAGGCCATTTTGATCAGAACGATAAATTTGTGTCCGACCGGCGGCGCAACGGCGACGAGATCACTAACGGTTTTGGAGTAGAAGCTGATTGCGGCGTGGTGCGGGTGATCACCTGCGATTGATTCGCCGGTAAAGAATACGCATTACATCCGGTTGTGAAAATGAAAAAGAGAACTTTCCCTTTTTCATAGCTACTCCGAAGGCCGCAGCTTGAGTCTTCAACGAAATACTTCCGCAGACTTTCTGATTTAGAAGAAAGTCGGAGCCCCCCGGTTAGTCCTCTCGCCCCAGCGTGGGAGAGAGCTAGAGAGAGGGGGATTTATTATATAGGAGCAATCAAAAGGGATATTGCATAGTCGAAATGTACCTGCGAGGCTAAGCGAGGGGGCACTTTCTGCTAATCCTTTTCCACCACGATCTGATCCTACGGTTGTTCCCCTTTCAGCTGCGCAATCACCCTTTTCGCCTCTTCCTCCCGTCCCTGCGGCACCGGGAACCGCGCGGTATATTCCCCTTGCATTCGCCCGGACGGTGAAGAGTAGTCCAATTGAACAAACATCGGGTCGCCGGCCTGCAGACTGGCATTACGTAAAAACGAAGCCGGCAGTTTCCAGTAATGGAACGATCGCCCCAGCAAAGCGCCGCTCATGCCGATGTATACATCCCCGGGATGTAGTCGCTTCTCGCGGTATGCCGCGC
Source organism: Dehalococcoidia bacterium (assembly GCA_003153075.1). The sequence continues at coordinate 10,127 of PMBW01000079.1, forward strand.
CGATGGAAAGCCACGCCGTCAAGGCAATAATCAGTATCAAACCGCCCACTGTCAGCAGTGTGCTCAACCACGCGCCCCGCACAATAACCGCGAAAATCACCCCCACTACCACCGCGATGATCGCCACCAGCCTGAACAATCCCCACTTATCGCGCCTTTCGCGGACGTGGTCCGCTTCCACGTAACGCGCCCATTCATCCGCGCCGTAAGTCCAGTGCGCCAAAAGCCCATCCCCGGTCACCAGCTCGTCCAGGTTCTTCGCCACACCCCGGAACATAAACCCACTGATCAGCCCGGTTAAAAAGATCAAAATCCCCACCATGTTCAGCGCGTATCCTGCCCCGTAGGTCGATATCGGGAAAACGATCGGGTAAAAAAACACCAGCACCCC
>PMBW01000232.1:0-155 GCA_003153075.1 Dehalococcoidia bacterium
GGGAAACTGGTTGGCGGCCTGCCGAATGGTCGTCCCAACCCTAAACCGGTCGCTGATGCTGTATCGCCGGCGCAGGGCATGGACCGGAACGGCCCTACAGCGGTAATTAAATCGGTGAGTAAACTACCCAAACACCGGCTTGCCGGAGGCGGCCC
>PMBW01000232.1:171-1822 GCA_003153075.1 Dehalococcoidia bacterium
AGCTTTGTTTCTTACTTTGTCAGCCTGCGGAAAGAAGAACAGCTGGATATCATCAGCCGCACCGAGCACGCTGGGTATTAGATAGTCCGGTATAGCGCAGCCGGGATTATTGCCTCGACTTGAAAGTTATCGGATTAAGGTGGACCAGGTCTATGGGCAAGGTCGTTTTAAAAGTCCCTCCATTTTTTGCTTCAATGTTAGACCCGAAGTCTTCGGGCTGGCTGGTTGTGGAAACAGAGATTACGGAATACATAACCATCCGCGATCTTCTTACTATGCTGGCAAAAAATAATCATGATTTTCGTCAATCTGTTTTTAATCCTGATACGGAAACGTTAAACGGGCAAATCGATATTGTCATCAATCAAAAATTCCTTCCTTTTCCCCATGAATTAGATGCTAAATTAATTGACGGCGATATTATTACCCTTATTCCCATGTTGGCCGGCGGTTGAAATCGGAAAGGACTTTACGCGATGGATAATATTTTTGGATATAGCGGAAAACTGCTGAGAATCGACCTCACTAATCAGACGGTAATGAAAGAATACCTCAATGAAGCAACGCTCCGGAAATGGGTGGGAGGCGCCGGTTTAGGTGCAAAATTCCTGTTCGACGAAGTTCCCGCCGGCGTCGGTTGGGATCATGAAGAAAATCGCTTGATTTTAGCCTCAGGGCCTTTAGGCGGCACGTCTATTAATGGCTCAGGCACCGTTACTGTTGTGACCAAAGGCGCGTTGACAAATGGCGCTGCTTCCTGTCAGGCCAATGGTTTTTTCGGCGCATACCTCCGGTTTAACGGCATCGATTGCCTGATATTGCAGGGGAAAGCGAAAAGATGGCAGTACATTTCTATTCGTGGGGATGAAGTGGAATTCAAGGACGCGGTGGCCCTGTCAGGGAAGGACACATGGGAAACAAATGATCTCATTCGGTTGGAACTCGGGGCAAGCGAAAGGGAAGTAGCCGTTGCCAGCGTCGGTCCGGCGGGAGAAAACATGGTAAGGTTCGCCGGTATATTTTTTGATAAGGGACATGTCGCTTCACACAACGGGGTGGGGGCGGTAATGGGCTCGAAGCTGCTTAAGGCGATCGTCATCGCGCGAGGGGAAGGACGCCCGGCAATAAAAGATAAAGAACGTCTCGCCGCCATCGCCGAACAACAATTCGAAATCTACAAGCCGGGGGTCGTGTATGCAACTGGAACCCTTAACGGCGTGATCAGTTCCGTAATGGGCAAAGATGGGACGGTGCCCGTGAAAAATTACTCTACCAATGTTTTTGATATCACACCTGAACAGCTGGATAAGTTTAGCGCTCCCTACATCCGCAGTCATTTTGAACCAAAACCGAAGCCCTGCTGGGCGTGCCGGACGCACCACCTGCACATGATTACTATCACCGAGGGGCCGTTTAAAGGTTGTGCGGGAGAAGAACCTGAATACGAATGTCTTGCCGCTTTTGGCCCGATTATTGGAATTACTGACGCCGCCGCAACAATTGGCCTCTGCAATGAAGCCGACCGTCTCGGGCTGGATGCTAACGAAACCGGCTGGACGATCGGTCTGGCCATGGAATGCTTTGAAAAAGGGCTTTTAACTACTGCTGATACCGGCGGACTCCAGCTCAATTGGGGTAATTATACCGCCGT
>PMBW01000232.1:1838-2304 GCA_003153075.1 Dehalococcoidia bacterium
TGCTTGATACCTGTGTTTCGCAGATGAGCAGCGATGAAGGTTATGATGTGCTTAAACTGCAGGATATCGGGCTTGATTTAACTAAACTTACCAGACCGGATAACTCAGCCGAAGATACCCTCAAATACAATATCGGTTGCAAGGGCGCAGCCCAGTTTGAGGATTCCCTGGGTGTCTGCCGTTTTACGACTATGACGAACATGAAATTGCTTTGCGAGGCAGTGAGTGCCTCAACAGGCTGGGAATTCATGCCAAAAGAGGGGATGGACGTGGGGAAACGTATTGTCAACCTGCTGCGTTGTTTTAATATGAGACACGGCCACACCGCTGATATGGATGCTCCATCGCCCAGATACGGCTCCGCCCCGGTTGACGGACCTTCAAAAGGGATCAGCATTTTACCTCGGTGGAAAGAGCTGCAAAGTCAATATTATGAAGGTATGGGCTGGGATAAGATAACAGGTAA
>PMBW01000232.1:2396-7074 GCA_003153075.1 Dehalococcoidia bacterium
AGGTCGGGAATGACAAGTTGTGGAAAATAGATTCCAGTTTTGCTGGAATCTATTTTGTCATTGTCGGGCTTGACCCGACAATCCAGGAGTTTTCGGACAGCCTCATGTTGAGACTTCGATAAGGTATTTATTGAACAAACAAAAGGTACCGTTCTACAAAATATTCGTAAATTATTTCATCCTTTAATTCAATCCCAGTATCTTGGCGGGATTTACTTTTACGATAATTTTTAGTTGTTCTTCGGAAAGCCCGAACATCAGCATGATTGAGAGCATCATATGAAATCCTTCGGTGCATGGTGGATTAAAATACTGTTCCATATCGGTGCCGATGATGCAATGCTCAGGTCCCAGTGTTTTAATTAACGTGGCCATTTTTTCCGGGGACATCAGCATAGGCGGCATACAATGGGCAAACAGGAATTCGATATAGGCTCCCATATTTGCCAATTGGCGGGCTTCATCCATCGTCAGTAGATTGGCAGAACCAAACGGGTGTGTAACAATTACCTGAGTGCCCTGCTTGAGCGCTTCCGGCACGATGGCAAATACTTCTTCTTTGGAGACATGACCGGTAGCCAGCGTTAGTTTATGCTTTTTGATAACTTCTAAAATCGCTTTCATTTGCGGTACGAGTTTGCCGTCTTTGTCGATGATAGTGATACCGTTATTGTTTTCCAGAGCTTTGCCTTTATTCCGGGTACGGATATGTTCGGCGGATGATATTGTGGGCAGCCAGATGACTTTCGCGCCTGCTGCGGCCTGCGCTTCCACAACATCCGGATTTAATCCTCCGGCAGCATAATTTAATACGAGCGAGCCGACCAAAACCGGACTCTGAACAAACTGGTTAGCAAGCCAGGCGTACGGCGCAGAACTGAAAAGTTGATTTTTCACAACTACGGCCCTCATACCGGCGTCTTTGGCCTGCCGGGCAAGCTGCAATGCGTTGATCCGGTGATCGATAACATCATTCGGCGCACAGTGACCATGAAGGTCAATAGCATCAACCATTAATTGGTCGATAGACATTTCGTCTCCCTTTTGTTGAATATTTGTAATGCGGACATCATATCCTGACTTTTATCAGGGTTCATGTAGCATTTCATTAATTTTAATTTTTATTAATACCACAACGCCTTAGCATTCCGGATACGCCTGTGGACGTCGCTTCTTTAAGGTATCGACTCTTGCTTAATACACTTGCCAAAGTAACAGTTCGTATTTCTCTAATTAAGTCAAACCTAAAATTTTTGCGGGATTGACTTTCGTCAGGAGCTTCAGGTCTTCTTCAGAAAGGCCGAACATGAGCATGATCGCCAGCATCATGTGAAACCCTTCCGGCGACGGAGGATTGAAGATCTGACCGAAGTCCGTGCATAAAATGCAATGTTCGGGGCCGATGGTTTTAATGTAACCGGCCATATCTGCCGGGGATATGATCGCCGGCGGCATTACATGTGCGAAGGTGCATTCAATAAATGCGCCGGTATCGGCCAATTCTTTTGCTTCATTCAATGAAATAAGTGGACCGGCAGGTCCGGCTAACGGATGGGTGACAATGACATTTATCCCCTGCCGCCGGGCTTCTTTAACCACCGCGAACACTTCCGGTTTGGAAATGTGACCGGTCGCAAGAACCTGTTTATTCTTGCGCATGACATCCAGTATCTTCATCATTTCGGGCACAACTTTCCCGTCTTTATCGATGATATCAATTCCCTCTTTGGTTTCTCCCGGGCCTTTGCCCCTGGTCGTCATGTGACGCACGGCGGAAATGGTCGGCAGCCAGATGACTTTGGCGCCGGCCCTGCCTTGCGCATCGACGATATCCGGATTCAATCCGCCGGCGTCATAGTTGAGGCACAGTGATCCGATCAGAATGGAACTTTTTAATAAACCATTGATCTCTAAAGTAAGGGTGCCGGTGCCGAACCGTATGGACTTGATCACCATCGCTTTCATGCCGAAATCCATCGCCATCTTACCAAGCGTAAAGAGATCGACCCTTCTTTGGCCCTCGAAAGGTTCGGGCGCGCCGTGCACATGCATATCGATGGCATCAACCATCAGATGATCTATATTCAATTTTAGCTCCTCAAATTATAATTAGTGTCCCAGGGACTTCTTCAAATCCTTGTCTATCCAGAATCTCGCCGCATAAAAATCGAGGAAGAAAGGACCTGAAGTGCCTCCGATCGCCCCAACCTGATAATTGAAACCCTTGAGCCATGGCTGATTTAAGCCAAAGGCCGTCGGCTGTAAAAGGGTTATCAGATAATGCTGCCGGGCAACATTTTCATTTGCATCTCTAACAACTTGCTTTATATCATCGACCTTGGTAGCTGCCAGAGCTTTGGGATAGAAAGCGTCAAAAGCCGGGTCGCTGATACCATAATAGTTGCTTGCATTGCCCGTCTGAAACTGGGTTAATTGTGTCATCGGCTCGAAGATCATACCGAGCGAACCATTTGAACGATAGGAAAGCTGGTCGTATTTCTTTGTAATCCGGACAAAAGAGTTCCAGGAAACAGCGTCCATCGGACGGATTTCCATAGTAATTCCGACATCGGCAAAATACGACTTGATGATCTGCAGCAAATCAAGGTCCCCGGTGGCATCTGCCGCGACATTGGTCTTAAATCCGGAGGGATAACCGGCTTCAGCTAAAAGCTTCTTAGCTGCGGTTGGATTGTAGGCATACTCATCTTTAAGTGCTTGCGGCCACTGTTCGTACGGCCATCCCCACCCCTTCATGTAACTGGTAGTCATTGAAGAGGGGTACGGTAACGCGGTGCCGGCATAATAATCTTTAGCTATCGACGGCAAGTCGATTGCCATTTGCATTGCTTTCCTGACCCGGATGTCATTAAAAGGCGTAACGTCGATACGCGGGCTCACAGTCAAAGTATTCTTGTTTACAGCCGTTGTCTGTATGATTTCAGGGTTTGTTTTTTGTATTTGCTGGGCCTGCTGCTGCGTGCATCCGTCAAGGACATCAAGCTTACCGGTGCGTAAAGCTGCCAGGGTTGTTGCCGGGTCGGGTATTATCAGTACCTTCAGCGAATCTATATAGGGAATTTTGTTCTTCGGGTAACGTTCATCATATCCCCAGTAATTGGGATTTTTAACCAGGGTCGCCGAACTGCCGGTAACATAATCCGTTAACATAAAGGAGCCCGTGCCGATGGCACGATGCCAATCCAGCAGGTTCCCCCATAACTTGACTGCTTCAGGGTTCTCAATACACGTTTCGTTGGAATTTGTCAGCAAGGTTTCCATAATAGCCTCAGGATTAGGGGTCTTCCATTTAAAAGCAACAGTATATTTATCCGAGGCAGTCATCGATATCAGGTCTTTAAACTTGCTGCCCAGGACAACCAGCGGATTGGATACGGTGTAACCGCCGCCCAAACCGTACTGCCGGTTGAAGTGAAAAATTACATCGTCAGCATTAAATTCACGGCCGTTAGCCGGCGGCAGATCTTGCCACCTGACCCCTTTGCGCAGGTGGAAAATGATCGTGCTTGGGTCAGAAAATTCCCAACTTTCCGCCAGTTGACCTTTTACGTAATCCGGGGGACGCCAGATGATCGAGTAGTCAAATACTTTAGGATCCAATGTCCAATCGTCTGCAATCAGTTTTTCAAGCCACCCGGACATTATATTAAGCGCCTGGGGGCCGTCAGGCTCCCAGTTGCCAATGTCAGAGGACAACCGGATGACCATTTCACCGCCGTATTGCGGGATACCCATAGGATCCCACCAATTTTTTGCCGTAATGGCAGAAGTGGTAGTGGTTTTAGCAGTCGTTACTACGGTCTGGGTCGTTGTTGCCACCGTTGTTTTTGTAGTCGTGCTGACAGCCGCGGATGTTTGAGTAGTGGTGGAGGTTGAGGTCGTACACGATGCCAGAATCATTGACATCACCAGAAGACCGGTCAAACCTATCCAGATGAATCCTCTTTTCATTTCTTCCTCCTCGATTATTTAAAAAGAGCGTGAAAAACGGTTTGAAAAAGAAACATGTATAAATATTTTCGCAGCTCGCTGAGATCGAATATCGGTTGTCTTTTCCATTCGAAACTCCATATGGTATAATATGCCGTATTCGCTGTCGAATATGAAAGTAAGTTGCAGTATATCATCAGTATTTAGCTTTGTCAAACGAATAAAGCGCGCGAGTAGGACAAAACAAGGATAAAAAAAGGGGATCATGCATGGAAAAATTCGAATTTGCCGGTCTAAAAAACTGTATCCGTATTTCTAATAACACGATCGACCTGATTGCTACGACGGATATCGGACCGAGCATCCTCCGTTTCGGGTTTATCGGGGACCGAAACGAATTTATCGTCAGGTCAGGGAACCGTTTCGCCGGCCATATCATCCGTCACGCGCCGGAAGTCCGCGAGCGTAATTGCCCCGCCGTGGATCCGGTAAAAGTTGAGGAGCACGAAAATTTTGTCCGTCTCACCCAACCCACGGAAAAACCGACTGGCATCCAGAAAGAAATGGATATTCCCACATCCCCCGAAGGTAATCACGTCAGCATTGTGCACCGTCTGTATAACCGCGGGCTGTGGCCGATAGAAATAGCGCCGTGGGCTTCTTCCCTGATGCCTCCCGGAGGAAATGGAAGGGCAATCATACCGCTGCCGCCGCGTTTTCCCCGCCG
>PMBW01000232.1:7080-7240 GCA_003153075.1 Dehalococcoidia bacterium
TACAAACTGGGAATGATGGCTTCCGACGGATGGGTTGCTTATTATAATGACGGCCACCTTTTTGTGGTGACTTATGATTATAAACCGGAGGCAGTTTATCCTGATTTGAATAGCCCTGTGGAATTCTTTACCGCCGAGGAATTTGAATTTGAAACTGTCG
>PMBW01000225.1 GCA_003153075.1 Dehalococcoidia bacterium
GAAGGGACAATGCCGCATCATCCCCGCATTGCGATGGAAGTGCCGGATTGCGCTCCGGAGGAATGGCCGCAGGCGGCAATTGAGCCTTTCAACGATGTAAAAAACGACCCCGTGGCCTGGGCGAAGAAATGCATCCATACCTACGGCGCGGAAATGATCTGCTTACAGCTTATCAGCACCGACCCCAACGGACTCAACCGCGGCGCGGATGAAGCCGCCGCGCTGGTGAAAAAAGTGGCGGACGCCGTCAGTGTCCCCCTCATTGTCTGGGGCACCGCGAACCACGAAAAAGATACCCATGTGCTGACTAAAGTGTGCGAAGTCTGCCAGGACAAACGGCTGATCGTCGGCCCGCTGGAAGAAAAGGACTACAAGAAAATCGGGGCGGCGGCAATTGCCTGGAAACACACTGTTGTTGCCTCCAGCCCGATCGATATTAACCTCGCCAAACAATTGAATATTCTGCTCGGCAACCTTGGCGTTGCCGACGATATGATTCTGATGGACCCCACGGTCAGCGGTATCGGCTACGGTCTGGAATACTGCTATTCGGTAATGGAACGGATGCGCATGGCCGGATTGACCCAGCAGGACGAAAAACTGCAGTTCCCCATCATCTGCAACCTTTCCAAAGAAGTCTGGAAATCCAAGGAAGTCGCCCAGCCGGATAATGAAAGCAACATGGGCAATACGAAGAACCGCGGTATCCTGATGGAAGCGATGTCCGCTGTGGCACTGCTGATGGCCGGCGGCGACATTATTATTATGCGGCACCCGGAAGCGATCAAACTGACGAAAGAGATGATCGTTGATCTAACATCTTAACTTGTAAAGCAGGTGAATAAATTGGCAGACAAGAAAACTACCACGAAACACANNTGAAATCGCCGCCGGTACAGAATATTACAGCGGCATTGCCCGTAAAACTACACAGGATTTAATCGCTGCGGGGAAAGGACAGAAATCAGGCGCATCGATCAAAGACGAATGGAAACTGCAGCGGATCGCGGCAGAATGCGGAATTAAGACCGGCGGACGCACTAAAGACGAAATTGCCGTGGAACTGGGCGAACTGCTGCTGAAAGAATTCAGCGAGCCTGAAGGCGAGCTTCTTTTCCTGAAACGGGCACCGCAAAAACGGCTGGGAATCTGGCATAGACAGGAAATCACGCCGTCAGGCATTGACCATGCGGTATCGGCGGCTAAAAATGCCGCAGATACAAACGGACAAAACCCGCTTTTACATGGTGCGCGGTGCGCACTAGCCAACGGCTGGGGCAGCAGCATGATCGCCGCGGAAATACAGGATATTTTGTCCGGTACGCCCGCCCCCATACTGCAGGGTGAAGGGAAAAACGCAATGGTCACCGGTTTTAGTCCGGAAGCGATTATTTACACGCTGGGCGGCTCGTTCCGCGGTTCTTTACGTCCGCTAATCGATAATATTATCAACGGCAGGATCAGGGGCATCGCCGGGATATATAATTGCAGCGCAGATGACGCGCAAGTTACTTTAGCCAAAGAACTGATCAAAAACGATGTGCTGGTGCTTTTCACCGGTGACAACGCGGCAGATTTAGCAGCTGCGGATTTGATGGTCTATGAAGGCGGTCAGTTCGCCGGGGAAGGCCTACACTCTGTCTGCGAAGCGGTAGGATTACCGCCGGTTTTACACATGGGCGCATCTGTCGATAACTGCCGCATCCTGATCGCGGCCTCCGCCCTGGTGAAAGAAGGCAAACTCGGTGATATCAGCGACCTGCCAGCCTGTATCGCCGCTCCTGCAACGATAAACGACAAAGCCCTCGCAATCGGGCAGTGTTTTGTCAGCTCCGGTTTCTACACTGTTTCCGGCGATTCGCGATTGGCAGCAACAAGTAACTCATTAACCGCTGGTATGGAAAAACTTTACGGCGGCATGTGGGATTTAGCGCATGACCCTCTACAGGCTGCCCAAGAGATGATCGCTCACATCGACTCGAAGCGTAAGGCGCTCGGCATTGATAAATCCCGCGAACGCATCCTTTACGATATGGCCATGAGAAGGGATTTGACCTAAGAAGCATTACCCGGCGGTTAGTCCACTCGCCCCCGCGTGGCTGGAGGTCGCAACCGGAAGTACTTTACGGAGCTATTCGGAGTAAACGTAGAGAGAGTTAGAGAGAGGGGAATATTGTAATTTCAAGCCCGCCCCACACCACCACCTGATACCAAGGTTAAAAGGAACCCGGAGGAATAACTAAATGTCCAGGATTATCGCATCCATCGCGATCAGCGGCGCTTATAAGATAGTAGAAAAAGCCGAAACCAGCTGGAAAACGGCAATGGAGAAATGGGGCAAGAACGAACCCATCGGCTTTCCGAATACGGCTTATTATCTGCCCGTGATCTACGGCATGCTCGGCTATAAAGTAGAGAAACTGGGCGATATGGAATTTGTGTTGAAAAAGTGCCGGGCATTATTACCACCGCGGGTCAGTGAAACACATCCTTTGCCGTATTTAGGAAATGCGCTGGATGCCGGTATGGCGACGTTTTTTGCGGAAGAGATCATCGAGGCCATCAACTACCGCGAAAACCCGCATTTCTATCTCAGCGGGGAAGATGTCACACCGGATAATATCTGGCTGGGCGCCGCCGACGATGTGTTATTACGCAAACGCGGCGTGGAATTTGTCGATGGAACGGCCCCCGGATTTGCTGCGATATTAGGCGCCGCGCCTACACCACAAATCGCCGCCGGTATCGCCAACGAGTTGCAGAAAAAGAACCTCTATGTATTTATGACCGGAGAAAACGGCGGCAAACGTTTCGCCGAACAGTTGGTGGAAGCCGGTGTGCAGGTCGGCTGGGGCGTACGGCTTGTGCCCTTCGGGCCGGATGTCAACGCCACCGTCTTTGCGTTGGGTTTTGCCACCCGCGCCGCCATGTCTTTCGGCGGCATTGAGCCGGGTGACTACCACAAGATTTTGCTATATAACAAGAATCGCATTTTCGCATTTGTGATGGCGCTGGGAACGGTCACCGAAGAATGGGCGGCCAATGCCGCCGGGGCAATTAACTGGGGCTTCCCGGTTATTGCCGATACCGCCATTCCGGAAATCCTGCCGACAGGGATTACCACCTACGAACATATCGTCTCTAATGTGCCCCACGATAAAATTGTCGCGCGGGCCATTGAAGTACGCGGGCTGAAAGTGAACGTGACGGAAGTGCCCATCCCGGTTGCTTACGGACCGGCCTTTGAAGGCGAGCGCGTCCGCGGCGACGATATCTACCTTGAGGCTGGAGGCGGACGTACCCCGATGGTAGAATGGGTCACATCTAAACGCATGCATGAAGTGGAGGACGGCAAAATCGAGATTATCGGGCCGGAAATCACCGATGTTTCCGCCAGATCGATTTTGCCAATGGCCATAAAAGTTGAAATCGCCGGACGGCATTTTGAAACCGATTACGAACCGATCATCGAACGTCAGATTCACCACCTGATCAATTACGCGCAGGGAGTAATGCACATCGGGCAGCGGGATATTGCCTGGCTGCGCATCAGCAAACAGGCGGTCGCCAAAGGTTTCACACTGAAGGATATCGGCGTTATTCTGCATGCTAAACTCCACCAGGATTTTGGCAGAATATTTGATAAATTACAGGTCAAGATCTACACCGATGAAGCAAAAGTAAAACAGGTTGTGGAAAAAGCCCGGGCCGCTTATGCCGAACGTGACGCCCGCATCGAGGGGATGACGGATGAAAGCACGGATACTTATTATTCCTGCTTGCTCTGCCAGTCATTTGCCCCCAGCCATGTCTGCATCATCAGTCCGGAAAGAACCGGACTCTGCGGCTCTTATAACTGGATGGACTGCAAAGCCTCTTACGAAATCAACCCCACCGGGCCTAACCAGCCGGTGCCCAAAGGCGCCACTATTGATGCGAAACTGGGACAGTGGCAAGGTGTTAATGAGTTCCTGTTCAAAGCTTCCCGCGGCAAGTTCGACCACTACAACTCCTATAGTCTCGTCAACGACCCGATGACCACCTGCGGCTGCTGCGAATGTATTGCTGCCGTGCTGCCCATGTGCAACGGTATCATGACCGTCAACCGGGAATACACGCTGATGACGCCGAGCGGGATGAAATTTACCACACTGGCCGGTACGATCGGCGGCGGTATCAGTACGCCGGGTTTTGTCGGGCACGGTAAATATAATATCTGCCAGCGGAAATTCCTCAGCGCCGACGGCGGACTGCTGCGCATGGTCTGGATGCCGAAGATGCTGAAAGAAGAAATTGGCGACAGGCTCAAAGCCAGAGCAATTGAATTAGGCGTGCCGGATCTGATTGACATGATCGCCGATGAGACGATCGGAACGACAGAAGATGAGATTCTGCCCTTCCTGACGGAGAAAGGCCATCCCGCCCTGACCATGGATCCGATAATAGGGTAATAATCGCTTCAATAGTCAATAATCAAGAAAAAGTTGAAAAGACTGCTGCAGGAGAAGAAAGGCAATCCTCTCTCCCTCTCAGGGAGAGATTGAAAGAGAGTGATTCAATTATGACGACAAGGACGAGGTTACTACATAATAGCAAACTGACAAAATACTCTCAAAACCTCAGATGCAAACCAACGGATGCCGAAAGGAAACTCTGGTCTAAATTACGGCTAAAACAACTGAATTGTTATCAGTTTTATCGGCAGAAAGTAATAGGGAATTTTATCGTAGATTTCTGTTCACCTGCGTTAAAACTGGTTATTGAAGTGGATGGTAGCCAGCATTATTCTGAGGGAGCAATGGCGGCTGATAAAACAAGAGACAAATATCTGCAGAACTTAGGTCTAAAAGTGCTGAGATTTAATGATAATGAAGTTTTAACTAATATTAGTGGAGTTGTTGAAAATATTCTGGAAAATATGGAGAAGTAATAGAAATTTATCACTCTCCCCTAAACCCTCCCTGAGAGGGAGGGAGCCCTCTGTTTTATCAGGGACAGACTTCAACTAAGGGAAAATAACATCACCTTAAATAATGTATAATAAGTCAAATTTAAAATAAATCTAAACTTTAATCTTGATTCTTGATATTTGGCTATTTCGTCACTTAAGGAGCTATCAATGGCACTCACCGGAATACAGATTTTTAAACTGCTGCCCAAGACCAACTGCGGTAAATGCGGCATCCCCACCTGTCTGGCTTTCGCTATGAATCTCGCCGCCGGTAAAGCCGAACTCGCTGCTTGTCCGTTTGTTTCGGAAGAATCCAAGGCGCAGCTGGCCGAAGCCTCCGCTCCCCCCATCCGCCCGGTCAACATCGGCGCCGGCGCTAATGCCTTCAAGATCGGCGGCGAAACGGTATTGTTCCGCCACGAGAAGCGCTTTGAAAATCCTACCGGCATTGCGGTACTGGTGACAGATACAATGCCCCACAGTGAAGTCACCGCCAGGATTGAGCGGTTTAATAAGAACGTTTATGTCAGGGTTGGACTCAAGCTCCACGCCGATGCCATCGCAATTAAAAGCGAATCCGGCGATCCGGCCAAATTCGGGGCATTGGTGGAGATGGTTGCCAAAGCCATCGACGGCGGTTTGATCCTGATGAGCGATAAGCCCGAAGTACTGGCAGCCGGATTGAAAGTCTGCTCCGCGCGCAAACCCTTACTTTACGCTGCCACTAAAACCAATGTTGAAGCAGTGGCTAAACTAGCCAAGGAAAACGCCTGTCCGGTGGGTGTCAAAGGCACAAACATCGAAGAAGTCGCCGAATTGACCGGCATATTGAATAAAGCCGGTATCCAGGACATCGTCATCGATTCCGGCGCCAGAACCGTCAAACAGGCTTTCCAGGATGAGATCATCATCCGCGGCTCGGCGCTGCAAAAGAAATTCAAACCGCTGGGCTATCCCACCATCGCCTTCCCCTGTGAAATGACCGGTAACCCGCTGAAAGAAGCATTGATTTCCTCGATGCTAGTCTCCAAATACGCGGGCATGATCGTCCTTTCCGATATTAAAGGAGAGGTGCTATTCCCGCTGCTGGTGGAAAGACTGAATATCTTCACCGACCCGCAGAGACCGCTGGCGACAACACCCGGTATTTATGAAATCAATAACCCCAACGAGAACTCGCCGGTGCTGATCACCACTAATTTCTCGCTGACTTATTTTATTGTTTCAGGCGAAATCGAGACCAGCAAGGTGCCCAGTTACCTGTTGATCATGGACACCGAAGGACTTTCGGTTTTAACCGCCTGGGCAGCGGGTAAATTCGGCGCCGACCTGATGGCCGCTTTCGTCAAGAAATCCGGCATCGGCGATAAAGTGAAAAACCACAAGCTGGTTATCCCCGGCTACTCGGCTTCCGAAAGCGGCGGACTGGAAGAAGACCTGAAAGGCTGGGAGATCCTCGTCGGGCCGCGGGAAGGCTCCCATATTCCGGCATATCTCCGGACATTAAAACTATAGGATAGAAGATGAAACTGATCGGAGAAAACCTTAATATCGTCTCTAAAACCTACGGACCGGCGCTCAAAGAACGCAACGCCGGACCGCTCCGTGAACTGGCAATTACCCAGACCAAAGCCGGGATGGATTTCATCGACATCAACATCGGGCCGGCGCGTAAAGAGGGCGACAAATTCATGGAATGGGTAGTTAAGACGGTACAGGAAGTAACCGACCTCCCGCTCTCATTGGATACCACTAACCCGCTCGCGATGGAAGCCGGATTAAAAGCCCACAGAGGTAAAGCGTTATTAAACTCCATTTCCCTGGAACGCATGGCGGAGGAACTACCTTTAGCGGTGAAGTACGATTGCGATTTTGTGGGGTTGCTGTGGGGTAGGGATGGTTTACCGCGCGACGTCAATGAACGGGGCGCGATTGCCGCCGAGTTGCTTTACAATGCCAACGAAAAAGGCATCGGCAACGAACGTATCTGGTTCGACCCGATCGCCACACCGGCAGTGAATATTCAATCCAATCATGTCAAACCTTGCCTGGATTTTTTAAGCATGCTGCCGGACCTCGCGCCAGGCGCTAAATCGATCGTCGGATTGTCCAATGTCTCCAACGGCGCGCCTAATAACCTGCGGCCGTATCTGAACCGCACCTATCTGATGATGCTGATGAAATACGATATCCATTCGGTGATCCTGGATGCATTCGACGCGGAGCTGCTGGACATTGCGCGCGGGAATAGACAGGAGCTGGTACTACTGGTTCAAAGAGCCATGATGGGAGATCAGATCGACAATAATTCCCTCAGCCCCGAAGAAATAAAGTACGTAAAAACTGTCAAGGTGCTGCTGGGTGAGGTATTATACTCCCATTCCTGGCTGGAAAATTAATAAAAAAGGAAATATTCATCACTCTCCCCTAAATCCTCTACATTTTCTCCGAAAGACTCCGAAAAGTACTTGCGTCTGTGGACTACAGCCTGAGAGGGAGGGAGATGCCTCTCGTTCGCAAAGCTAATATCCCCTACAGGAGACATTGAGAGCGGGGTCATTCGTATGCAAAAACCAAATCTTGTTCACAGAGCAAAAGAACTTCGGCAAAGTGAGACTGAAGCCGAACAGATAATTTGGTCATGGCTGCGGGCCAAAAAATTAAAAGGAGTTAAATTCCGGAGACAAGAGCCTATAGGAACCTATGTTGTTGATTTCGTCAGTTTCGAAAAGAAATTGATAATTGAAATTGATGGCGGGCAGCATAATTTTGAAGAAACCAAAACTAACGATGATGCAAGAACTGCGTGGCTGGAATCTCAGGGTTTTCGTGTGATACGATACTGGAATAATGAAGTAGCTTCGAATTTGGATGGTGTTTTAACTCAAATCGAAGAAGCACTTGCGGTACACCCTCTCCCTCGCCCTCTCCCATCAAAGGGAGAGGGAAATAAGCCATCAGGCTAGTCCCCCCGGTTAGTCCTCTCGCCCCTTGTGNNGGAGAGAGTTAGAGAGAGGGGTATTTATATCAACAGAACATTGACAAAAACAGCACTACCCAAGTATCAAACCCTGTTGTACAATAGAATATCAAATAATTTTTTAGAGATTGTAACAATTATGCCTGAACAGCCATTAAAAAACGACCGCACGGTTTATAATCTGAGCGATGCGCTGACGATCGCGGAAAAGCAATTCGCCGCTGCCGATATTGCGCAGCAGTGTCTACATAGCGGAGCGTTGTGTTCGCCGGAGATTGTGACACTGAATTACCTCAACGAGATCTACCGCATCAGCATCCCTTCCGCCGAAGTCGCTTTTGTGGACAGCAAACAGCCGGTTCCCCTTAGAGAGAAAATCCTCATCCTGCATTATTTTACTCAGGCCAAGGGGACGCCGCTAACAGGGAAACAGATCCCCTTCAGAGATTTGCCCGGCGGTCTGGTTTATTACCCCACGTTTATCAAAAGAACGATCGAGCCCATCGCTCAATTTTTCGGCAAAGACCCGGCTTTACTGGTCGGCGTGGGGAAAATGCTCGGCGCCAGACCGGGAGAAACTGGGGATGCCTCTTTGTTCATCGATGCCTTCGCCCGCGTGCCCATCAATATCATCCTCTGGCAGGGCGACGACGAACTAAAGGCCGAGGTGAATATCCTCTTTGACGCCAATATTTTAGACTACCTGACATCGGAAGATGTTACCATTGTTTGTGAAACCATCACCTGGCGGTTAATAAATTACGCGAAGAAAGTGTGAGAGACAAAATGGATGTAACCGGAATTATTTTAGCAGACGGCAAGAACCCAAAATTGGGCGGCAACAAAGGAACTGAATTGATCGGGGGAGTGCCCGTAATTGAAAGGGTGATTAAGGTTTTGACACCGATCACAAGCAGGATCCTGCTGATCACCGGCGGCGACACCATTACTTTTTCGACCGTAAAAGGTGTGGAAATAATCAATGACAACCACGGTATCAAGCGGCCGTTGACCGGCATTTATACAGGGCTTTGTTGCTCCCGCTCGAAGGCCAATATCGTGGTGACCTGCGACATGCCGTTTCTAAATCCGGCGCTGCTGGAACACATGGTGAAAATCCTACCAAGTTTCGATGCTATTGTCCCTCGCTGGCCTAATATGCAGAAAGAACCGTTGCATGCCGTTTATTCTTTGTCCTGCCTGGGGACAATGAAAAAACACATCGAAACCAACCGCTACAGTATTATCCACGTGCTCAAGGAAATGCACGTTCTGCATCTGAACAAAAGAGGCTTCGCCGAGTTCGACCCGGATTTCTATTCTTTCCTGAATATCAACGACCAGACCGATATCGATCTCGCCAACAAGATAGCGGCGGAACGCAAGAAGTAACAGGGTTAACCCCCTCTCCTGTCAAGGGAGAAGGCGAGGGTTGAGGGTGACACGGCCCTCGTTCCACCATTGTTTATTTCTCATCTTCTATTATAAAAACTTCTTCGATGGTGGAATTCAGCGCTTTCGCCACTTTATAAGCCAAAACCAGCGACGGGTTGTATTTCCCTTTTTCCAGGTAAAGCA
>PMBW01000060.1:0-7725 GCA_003153075.1 Dehalococcoidia bacterium
GCCCCCTGTCTTGAAATCACGAAGTTGAGCGCAAACGGAAGCCCGATACCGATGATAATGGGGAATACAACCAGCGAATAGATGGTGTACCTTTTTCTCAGGAATACCCTTATATCCTTGGCGGCAACAATCCAGGCCTTAGAAATTCTCATTTTGTTTCCTTTACAATCTGTAAGTAGACATCCTCAAGCGTCGGGATAAGCTGGGTGACCTCTCGTATCTGGCCGCCGGTCGAGGTGATGGCCGCAATGATGGATGGATTTTCTTTGTCGGGATCGGTCACATCGATAATCAGCTTGTTACCGGAGATTTCAATTTTGTTGCTAATAAGTTTCCTCAAAGAGTCAACCATAGCTTCGCTTGCTTGAGCCAGCCGAATTTCCGTCTTGGGTTTGGAGAGCGATTCCCTTAGCTGTTCGGGTGTACCAATGGTTAGAAGTTTCGTTTTTATTATACCGATTCGGTCACAGATTCTCTGGGCTTCGTCAAGATTATGGGTGTTAAGGAAAATGGTCCTGCCTTGCTTCTTGATTTCCAGGATGAAATCCCGGACTGTCTTCGCAGATTCAGGATCCAGGTTGGCCGTAGGCTCATCCAGGAATAGTATTTTTGGCTCGTGAACCAGGGCACGCGCTAATGCCAGTTTCTGTTTCATCCCTTTAGAAAATGAGCCTGCCCGGGTGTCTTTTCTTTCCCAGAGGTCTAGCATCTTGAGAAACCGCTCAATGTTTTGCTTTCTACGTCTTTCCGGGCATTCATAGAGCTTCCCGTAAAAGTCGAGATTTTCAAAAGCCGTCAAATCCTCGTAAAGGCCAACATTGTCCGGGACCAGCCCAATCATCTTCCTGATTTGCAGAGAGTCATCTGCCTTACCTATGTTATAGGCGCCTATTGCGGCTTCTCCGCTGGTCTTGGATATTAGACAGCAAAGCATCCTTATGGTGGTGGTCTTGCCTGCGCCGTTCGGACCCAGAAAACCAAAAATCTCCCCTTCCTCAATCTGGAAGTTCAATCCCTCGACCGCGGTAACTTCACCAAACTTCCTGGTAAGGTTTTCAACAGCTATCATACCGTTTCACCAAAGCCATCATTCATTGGCACTTCGCACTTCCTTCTTGTCCAGGAGCATTACTTGCATTATACTCGGTAAGTAATCAAATTTCCTGAAAAGCGGGCAAGGCAGGCAATGGCTTAATTCTAAACTCAATGGCAGCGCGTGTCCGCCTCAGGCGGATAGTCGGGGAGCCAAATCCCCAATCTTTTTCGCAAGTTCCCGCTTTATATTTCAGATTGAGTGTGCCTGCGAAAACCATTATTACCGCCGTTTTCAGGTTCTACCGCAATAATATTTCTTTACGGTCATAAATCCAAACTGTTTTTCTGCTTGTTGTTGTCTATACCTTTCAGCAAGGGTAGAATTAACATATAGAATCTTTGTACATCGGCTGGAAAGGTCATGCTTAATAAAGAAGGGGCAACACGTAATATTCTCGGACCATTGGATATCCACGGCGTTTTAGCCGCAGCCGGTATCGCCGGTCCGCTTGTGCTGATCGCACTGGACATGGCGGCCGCAATTGCCCAACCGGGGTACAATTTGGTCCGTGATTCGATCAGTTCTCTGGCGCTGACTTCCATGGGCTGGATCCAAACGATCGGTTTCCTGGTAATTGGATTGCTGATTGAAATCTTTACTGCCGGATTATTCCTGAACGTACAGAGACGCCGCGGGTTTGGATTTGGCATTTTTCTGCTGGCCTGTTTTGGTTTCGGGCTGCTGATGATCGGGGCTTTCCACACCGATCCTGTTGGAGGGCAGAGAACCGTGAACGGCATACTCCACCTCACCGCAACATACAGCGTCCTCGGTCTTTTTCCGATAGCATTAGCGTTACTGTTACCCAGTATCAGGAAAGATCCCGGGTGGCACGGTCTGTTTATTTATACAGTTGTAACGGGCATTTTGGCTTTAGCGCTCTCATTGAGTAAGCTATTCGTGCCGGATCACACGAATTGGTTCGGCTTATACGAACGTATTACCGTTGCTAATCCAATAGTCTGGGTCGAAGTCAATGCGGTCTGGCTGCTGGTTTTATCAATCAGACGGCGGAAAAAAGTTCAACTCATTACTACAGTTAAACAATCGGAAATACAGTTTGAATAAAACTTTTCTGAATGCTAAGAGAACGCGAAAGAATTAATCAGGGTACTTATTTTTCTTTAGCGTTTTTGTATGGGAATATAGATATCCATCTGCGACATGCCCTTATTAGACCAGACATGATCCCTTTCATCAAAGTATTCGAAATCGTACCGCTTTTCATCGAACTCGTACGCTGACGCAGGCAACCAATGATCAAATATTTTTCCCCATGTTTCTCTGACGTTTTGACTGTGTTCCGAAGCTCCGGTAGGAGAAGTAGTGAATTTGGCGTATAATCCACCCGGCATTTTCATCTGATACATATCCGGTTCTATACGGCAAAGGTCATCAGTATTATCCACTCCGACACCGAGCAGATACGTAAATTGACCAGCTAACAGATCGATATCGAAGCAAACNNTCCCAATATAACGGGACGTCATGGGTAAACCTTACATCGGGCATTTCATGGCGGCTGGTAAAACCGACAACAGTAAAAGGCCGCATTTCCTCAAATTCCGGATGCATAATATCCCCTCCTGACAGGAAATTCACAAGTCCGTTTAATTCCATCCTTGCCGGCTGACCGCTGAGAGCATGAATACGGTAGAGAGACGGAGGATATCCGAAACACTTTCTAAAAGCCCTGGTAAAACCGGCATGAGTTTCAAAACCGTATTCGAAGGCAACGTCGATCACTTTTTTCCCGCAACTGAGATCATATAGNNGAAAATATTCGATTGAAATGAAATTTGGAATAACCGGATTCTTTCGCAAGGTCTTGAGGGGTAATTCTTTCCGTGATGCGATTATCGATGGTATCCAGGGTACTTTGTATGAGCTGATTATCTTCCAAATTTCCACCTTTAACGACCATGTGATAGCCATATTATAACGAGCATGAAATCCAGATGCTTATCCTGCAGTGCGATAATTACTGCAATCTTATATATACCTCAACCAGATAAAGTCCCGATGTTAATCAAAGAAAAGAGGCAGAGATTACTCTGCCTCTTCATGATAATCGAAGTTACATTCCGACGTATTGCTAATGCCCCATGGACTTCTTCAATTTCCGGTCTACCCAGAACCGCGCCGAATAGAAACTGAGCATGCTGGGGCCTCCGGCTCCCATCCAGACCGAATGAGCCTGGGCATTAAAACCCTTCAGCCAGGGCTGGCAGAGCGAATACTGCACCGGTAACAATAGGGATAACGCATAGTGCTGCCGCGCACAACGCTCATTGGCATCTCTAAGCACCAGCTTCAGTTTTTCTTCGGTATCTGCCGCCAGCGCTTTGGGATAAAGGGCATCAAAGACGGGGTCGCTGACCATCTGGAAGTTAGCAGAGTAACCGGTCAGGAACCGGGTGATCGCCCTCAGAGGCGCATAGGTTTGACCGAGCGGGCCGTAAGGACGATAGACCAACTGGTCATGCTTGTGATCAATAGCGACAAATTTAGCCCATTCCGAGGTTTGCATCTGCCGGATTTCCATGTCAATCCCGACGTCTTTAAAATAGTCCTTGACAATCTGCAGCAATTTCAAATCTCCGTCGACATCGGCCACGACATTGGTTTTAAAGCCTTTGGGATAGCCGGCATCTGCCAGGAGTTTTTTGGCTGCGGTCGGGTTATAGGCATACTCGTCCTTGAGTTCTTGCGGCCATTGATCATACGGAAAACCCCAACCTTTGATGTTCCTGTTTGTAAGTGTATCGGGATATGGTTCGACGGAGCCGCCGTAGTAAGATTTGGCGATAGTCGGAAGGTCGACCGCCATCTGCAGGGCTTTGCGGACACGGATGTCATTGTAAGGCGCACGGTCAACCCTCGGCTGCAGGGTGAGGGTGGGGCCGTTGGTATTAGCGATCTGTACTATTTCAGGATTGGTCTTTTGAAGCGCCTGAGCTGCCTTGAGTGAGACAGAGATCATGATATCAATCTTACCGGCGCGAATAGCCTCGACGGCTTCTGCTTCGTCAGGGACTATCAGATATTTCAGTTTATCCGCGTAAGGAAGCTTGTTCTGCGGGTGCCGTTCATCGTATGCCCAATAATCAGGATTTTTAACCATAGAGGCCGAATGTCCGGGAACAAAATCTTTTAGCATGAAAGCGCCGGTGCCGATGGCGTGATGCCAATCACTGACATCTCCCCATTGCTTCACTGCTTCAGGGTTCTCCAGACACTGCGCATTCCCGACATTGTGCAGCGTTTCCATAATGAAATCAGGATTGGGAGTTTTAAACTTAAAGACGACAGTATATTTATCCGGAGCGGTTACCGATATCACGTCTTTAAATCTGACGTCAGCGTCCCGGTAGGGGCTGGCTTTGGTATAGCCGCCGCCCAGACCGTACAGCCTGTGGTAATGGAACAGAACATCGTCGGAGGTAAACTCCCGTCCGTTTGCCGGGGGTATGTTTTGCCAGTGAATTCCTTTACGTAAATGGATGACATGAGTAGTAGGATCAGGAAAGTCGAAACTTTCCGCCAAATTACCTTGCTGGTATTTGGATGGGTGCCAGGCGATCCGGTAATTCCATACCTCCGGGTCTAATGTCCAAATATCGGCAACCAGCCGTTCCATCCACGCGCCGTAGATGCTGGTGAGCGTTTCGTTAAAATACGGATCAAAGTTGATGATGTCCCTGCTTGCGCGAATAACGATTTCGTCCCCGTATTCCGGTTTGCCCAATTTCTCCCACCACTGCTGTGGTTTTGCCATAATAAAGCCCCCTTTAATTTATAAGTTGTTTTAGTCCGGTGAATCTAAATCAGCACCGACGGTAACCTGAAAATAATAAAAAATAATATTTATTTTATTTCTTTTGTTACAGAAGGCGGGATAAAAGCAGGGAGGTAGGATGAGTGCTTACCTGTTCCGCCTACGACAATTATGATGATATCTTCTTTACGCGCTGTGATCGGCACCGTTGCGTTTTCATCCCAACCGGGGTAATACTTATCGATTGCCCTGCGGTGGAAGCGGTTGAGCGGGATCCTACTTTTTTCATAGATATAATCCCTGACATCATTCTTGGAATAGCCGTCGGCGGCGATGGTAGCAGCGTGCTCCGGGCCTAAAGCGATAACCGGGCTGCCTTCCTGAAACAATACATTATTGGCGCCTGTATTCATCACCGCGTTACAGATGGAAATCAGCATCTCCTCCCCGTTAATGGCGACATGTTCGTTGATGTTGTGGGGGTTTTCGGCCGCGACAGCCGTAACTGTACTCACGGCAGCATCGAACCCTTTTTCAACATGGAGCGGTTCCCAGGGACTATCTTCTTCGTTCTCAGCAATGCAATAAGTAAATTTAGATGGTTGACCCTGGGTAGAGAGATCAAGTTTACCCGGCAGGGCGCCGCCGATGTTTAACAGTAATAGTCTGATGGCTCTACCGATGGTGGCATTGGCGCGCCAGCAAGGACCGAAAGCGCCGGCTTTACTATTGATATCCAGCTTTTTAGCGATCGGGCCATTAACGATGATGAGCGGCGCAACGGGGTGGGTGGTGGGCTGAATTTCCGCGAGCCTGAACCGCTGGTCAGCCATCGCCTCAACGGCAGTAATGATCACCGGCATATATTCAGGCAAACAACCGGCCATAACAGCATTGATGGCAATCTTCTCCACCGTTGCCTTGCCCCAACAGGGAGGGATAGCCGCCACAATGTCCGCCGGATTTCTTTTCGTGCCTGTCAGCATCAGCTCGACAGCTTGTTCCGTCGGCGGGATGACAGGTAATCCATCGCTCCAACCCTTCTCAATGAAAAGGTTATTAATCGCGGCGAGGGAATCATCCACAACCATTTTTTGTGAATTAAAAATATGATCCATTTTATCCTGTCCTTTGTTACCCGAAAAGCGTCAACCAAGGAGGCGAGCAACAACTTTATCAAATACAGCATCAGCTTTGGCTTTGACTTCTTCCGGATCGATGCCGCCGATGGGGTGAGGAACGATCACCAAAGGCAGATCAGGCATGCCCATACCCTTAGCTGTCGTACGGGCGAGAATTTCAAAACGGTTAGTGCAAATCGTGACCGTAGGCTTTCCCCTTTTTTCCAGGTCAACTGCGGCGTGGATACACCACGTCGTACAGGCCCCTCAGTCACCGGTTGCGATTAATACCGTATCGGCTGCCGCAGCTATTTTTTGTATTTCAGACGCAACCTCTGCGGAGGTATGGAGACCCTCCACCTGCTCCCACGTAGTCCTGACCTGCTTGTACTTTTGGGAAAGGAGCTCTTCGATACGGCGTAATAGAAAATCGCCGTTGGGTTTCTCATTCCATAAAAATCCGACAACGTTCCCGTTGAGGTCGCCTGTCCGGGGATTGACGGGAATCTCTTTTATATCATTTTCGGCGGTGGGCACTAATATCGTCACAGTTTTTGTCATTTTTACACCTCTATTAGCCAGCAATATATTTGTAATTATAAAGCTAACCTAGTTTGCTGCAATTTACAACATATTGCAATCCCTGTAATGATCTAATGTCCTGAAGCCGTTTTCAGGTTCTGGTTTACCCAAAAACGGGCTTCGTAGAAAAATAAAAAGCCGGGAATAGATGTCCCCGCCGTCGAACAATACTGAGCATTGAAACCCTTGAGCCAGGGCTGACAAAGGCTAAAGAGATTTGGCTGCAATAACGATATTGCGAAATGCTGCTGAGCAACATATTTATTCGCGTCCGTCAGCACTGCTTTTAAATCATTGGTGCTGGTAGCGGCCAATGCCTTAGGATAAAAGGCATCAAAAACAGGATCACTCACTACCACAGTGTTAGAGGAAGCGCCCGTTTGGAACTTGGTAAATTGACGGAGCGGATAATAAGTCACGCCGAGCGCCCCCGGACCACGGATGGCTAAAGCATCGTTCTTGTGACCGGATACCACAAAAGCAGAAAATGAGGCGGAATCCATCGTTCTTATTTCCATGTCAATACCAACCGCGGAGAAGTAGGAGTTAACGATTTGCAACAAATCCATATCAACGACAACATCGGCGACAATATTGGTTTTGAAGCCTGTGGGATAACCGGCAGCCGCCAGAAGTTGCTTCGCCCCGGTCGGATTGTAGGCATATTGGTCTTTGAGGTCCTGCGGCCATTGGCTGTACGGGAAACCCCAACCGGGCATAAAATTCGAGGTTAAAGTAGAAGGCGACGGGCTGGCGGTACCGGCATAAAAGTTTTGCGCTATCGTCGGCAGATCTATCGCCATCTGCAATGCCTGGCGGACCCTGATATCGCTAAAAGGCGCTTTATCATTTCTAGGGTCGATGGTAATTGCGTTTCCGGTCGGGACGGATATCTGCACTATTTCAGGATTAGTTTTTTGCATTTGTTGCGCCTGTTGAAACGACATGTTGTCGAGGATATCAATCTTACCGGTGCGCATAGCTGCCAGGGCAGTAGCATTATCCGGAATGATGAGGATCTTGAGGGTATCGATATAGGGAAGCCGGTTCTGCGGATAACGTTCATCATACCCCCAGTAGTCCGGATTCTTAACCAGGTTAGCCGAACTGCCGGAAATAAAATCCTTTAAAATAAATGGGCCGGTGCC
>PMBW01000060.1:7759-8031 GCA_003153075.1 Dehalococcoidia bacterium
ATGTTCTGCCAGTGGATCCCCTGGCGCAAGTGGAGCACGAAAACACCCGGAGCCGTAAATTCCCAGGACTCCGCCAGGCCGCCCTTGGCCTGGCTGTCAGACCAAAAGCTCAATTGGTAATTTTGAACGGAAGGGTCCATCGTCCAGTCGGTTACAAATAGTTGCTCCAGCCAGGAAGTCGAGATAGTCATTAGTGTTTCAGTGTTTATCGGATCAAAGCTGGCAATATCCTTATTGATACCGAGCGTCATTGTACCGCCGTACTGCGGCTT
>PMBW01000060.1:8038-8383 GCA_003153075.1 Dehalococcoidia bacterium
CAAAGATATCACCGTGAGAGAAATTAGTATCATCCAGATTACTCTTTTCATATAGTCCTCCTGTTATTTTTTGGAAAACTTCTGGAAAATCAACTATAATCTCATTTTTGGAATGGTCTAATAAAACCGGGGGGTTGAATATCTATTAAATAGGTTGACAAATGTTCCCGGCAGCATAATAATATGGTGTTCTATATAAGATATCAAAGGGATATTCAATTGAAATTAGCCAGATGCTAACATAGAAACTGATGGATTGTCAAACATTATACAAGGGATCACTACCGGATGTAAAACGTAGACCAAATCCTTTATGTCATCAGGTTATATTTTAATTTAGCGGAT
>PMBW01000207.1 GCA_003153075.1 Dehalococcoidia bacterium
CATTCGCTGTGCACGCGCACCAGCACTGGAGTGTCTCCGGAAATATCGCCCATCACCAGCGCGACGTGTTCATCGGTGTCCACTTCACTTTTATAGGCGATCATTTTGAACTCGCCGTATTTAGTCGGCAAAACGGCTTCAGCGACCTTGTGCACCAATTTGTCATTGTGCCTGCGGTATTCGATCAGGTCGGCAATGCTGGCAATTTTCAAACCGAACTTTTCAGCCATTACTTCAAGCTGGGGCAGACGTGCCATTGAGCCGTCTTCATTCATGATCTCGCAGAGGACGCCGGCGGGATTTAATCCTGCAAGGCGGGTTAAATCGACTGTCGCCTCGGTATGCCCGGCGCGTACCAGTACCCCGCCTTCACGGGCAAGTATAGGAAAGATGTGTCCGGGTCTGCCCAGATCCTGAGGCCTGGTGGAAGGGTCAATAATCGCTTTAACTGTTTCCGCCCTGTCGTGCGCTGAAATACCGGTGGTAACACCCCGTATTTTGGCATCTACCGAGACTGTAAAGGCGGTGCCGTGCCGCGCCGTATTTTCTCCTACCATCATCGGGATATTCAACTCCCGCAGGCGTTGTCCGGTAATGGGCATGCAGATCAACCCGCGGGCGTTTTTTGCCATGAAGTTGATCGCTTCGGGGGTTATTTTCTCCGCCGCGATGATCAGGTCGCCTTCATTCTCACGGTCTTCATCATCCACCAGAATGATAAATTTACCGGCTTTTACGTCGCTGATAATTTCAGAAATATTTGCTAATGTCATTTTTTAACTCCATATTCCAGAACAGGGCACGCCGTCAACCGCTGATAAACCCGTGCTCCTTCAGAAAATCGAACGTGACGCCGCCGGCAGATGGTTTGGATAATGCCTCGACGTACTTGGCGATGATATCAACCTCCAGGTTGACGATATCGCCGACCCTGTGGTTTCCGATGGTTGTATTACGCTGGGTGAAATCAATCAATGAAATCGTGAAAGAGTCTTCGCCGAGGTCTACCACAGTCAAACTGAGACCGTCCACGGCGATAAAACCTTTGACGGCCATGTAACGCAGTAAACGGTGGGGTATCTCAATTGTTATCACAATTGCTTCCTGCTCGTGCTTTATGGACGCTATTTTCCCGGTGTCGTCGATGTGTCCCTGCACCAGATGGCCGCCCAGCCTTCCGCCCAGTGTCAGCGCGCGTTCCAGGTTAACCTCGTCACCCGCTTTCAAGTGAGCGAGACTGGTGCGCCGTAATGTCTCCGGTTGTATTCCCACCGAGAAGGAATCCACCGTTAAATCGGTGACGGTCAGACAAATCCCGTTCACGGCGATGCTGCTGCCCAGTTCTGTGCCTGCCAGTGTTTTAGCCGCTTTGACAGATAACCTGTTCGGTTGGATCAGGCTGATTTTACCAATTTCCTCGACAATGCCGGTAAACAATTATTTTCTCCCGATATAACCGGTAATCAGCATGTCACTATCGGACCGCCTGGTTTTGACACGTTCCAGTTTTAAAGAATTTACGATTTTATCGGCACCTTTACCGCCAATGGCCGTCCTGGCTCTTTCCCCGCCGATGATGATCGGCGCAATGAAGGCAGTGACCTTATCGGCTAGATTGAGGTCGCAGAATGACCCCAGCAGGCCGGCGCCGCCCTCTACCAGCACGCTGGTAATTTCTTTTTTGCCCAGTTCAGCCAATAATTTATCCAGGTCGACCTTGCCTTTTTTAACTGGTAATTCCAGAATTTCCGCCCCCACGTCGGTGTAGGCTTTTTTCTGAGACGAGCTTACTTTTTCACCCAGCGCCATTAAAACCCGGCCCGGCTGACTAAAAATTTTGGCGGTGACCGGTGTGCGTCCGCCGGCATCGACGATTACCCGTAACGGTTGCTTTTTAGTGACGCCTCCCCAGACACTGGCGCGTGAAGTGAGCTGCGGGTCGTCGATCAAAACGGTGTTCACTCCGACCATTACTGCGTCGGCGGTATAGCGTAGAAAATGAACATAGCGGCGGGATTCATCGCTGCTAATCCACTTGGAATCGCCGCTTCTGGTGGCGATTTTACCATCAATACTCATTGCGAATTTAAGGTTAACGAACGGCCTGCCGGATGTGATGTATTTGGCGTATGATTCAATGACTTCCACCGCATCATCGGCGCGCTCCCCGAGGATCACCTTGATACCTGCTTTTTCCAGCTCTTTGATGCCGTTGCCGTTAACTAGTGGGTTGGGGTCGATCATCGCCGCGTGCACTTCTTTGATGCCGGCTTTAATGATCGCTTTTGCGCAAGGGGGAGTCCGTCCGTAATGGCTGCAAGGTTCCAGAGTGACATATAGTGCCGCGCCGCCGGCACCCTCGCCGGCCTCCTTCAATGCCATGATTTCGGCATGAGCAGAACCTGGCGGCTGTGTATAGCCCTGACCGATAACCTCGCCGTCTTTAACGATTACGGCGCCGACAGCCGGATTAGGACTGACCTGGCCCAATGCCAGCTTTGCCAGAGAGATTGCCCGTTCCATGTAGTCCATATTGACTGCATTCTACCATCTCATTTCAAAACGTGCAAATCACAATGAGGTAAATAAATAAAATATTCAAATATTAAACTTAAAACTCATTACTTATAACTGATCACTACTTTGGTACTCTGTATTTTACGATTGTTTGGAGCTTGGGATTTAGGATTTGGTTTTTAAGGTTTTTGCCTGTCTGTTCCGTATATACCGCTCTATCCCGCTCACGGTAAACAGCAGCACCACGCTGATACCAAGCGCGCCCAGGTCAAGGTATTTGATGTTGTTGATCTTGCTGATCAGCCCGGTGGCGCCGCCGCCGATGATCGCGGCTAGCGCTCCGACCGATGTGACCTTGAGTTTTTCTTTATAAAAACCGGCAATTACGATCGGTATCAGACCCGCGGTAAATATCGTATAGGCGAACATTAAAGAGTTGATGATACCTTTGAGTAATAAGGCCACTGCCAGCGCTACTAACCCCAACGCAACAATACCCCATTTTGATATTGTTAAGAGTTTCTCTTCGGTCAGCGCAGGCTTGAATTTATGCAGGATGTCCACTGTTAGAATCGTGCTGGCGGATAGTAAACAGGTCACCGCCGAAGACATCACTGCGCTCAATAGCGCTGCTAATACCAGGCCTACCATCACCGGCGGCATGACGTTTTTGATCACGGTCGGGAAAGCCTGTTCTGCGGTGATGCCGGGATATAATACCGCCGCGGTCATGCCGATCAGCGTGATTCCCAAAGCCAGTGGCACCAGCAACCCCGCCGTCCAGAATACCGATTTTCTGGCCACGCTGCCGTCCTTGGCGGAAAAGATGCGGGAGTACATATCCGGCCCTACTACGTAGGTCAGCCCTACCAGGCAAAGCATGTTAATCAGCTGGTAAGCATCGAAGTTTTCGCTGGTCGGAAAGGAAAAGTAAGACGCGGGAAGACTATTGGTCAGGCCGCTGAATCCGCCCACTTTCCACAGGACAAAACCCAAACCGCTGAAGATCCCCAGGAAGATTATGATCGTTTGCCACAGGTCGGTTTTCAGCACAGCCCGCTGCCCGCCCAATACCGTATAGAAAATAAAAACGGCGGTCGAAATAAATATCCACAACGTCGGACTGCCGATTCCCAGCACGCCCATGATCTTACCGGCTGCGATGATCTGACCGGCGATCACGCCCATCCATGCCACCACGATCAGAATCGAGCCCGCCAGTGCGGGGCCTTTGCCGTACTGTTTTTCGATCAAACCGGGCAGCGTATAAAAGCCGTAATCCCGGATTTTTCTGGCAAAAAGAAACCCTAATACAATCAAGCCTACGCTACCTACCAGCACCCACCACGCTCCGGTCAGACCGCGCGTAAAGCCTAATCCTGCCATACCGATAGTGGCGGAAGCGCCGATGATCGTTGCCAGCAGGGAACCGGTGATAAACAGCGTCGAGCCGCTTCTCCCTGCGACGAAATAACTCCCAGCGGTTCTGGCCTGTTTACGGGTCGATAATCCCAGCCCGATCATTGCGGCGAAATAAACAATAACGATAATCAGCGGCAGCAATAAAATCTCCTTTGCATAATGCTAAAAAGATAATAATATAGATAAAATAGTCGAAATTATGGGAAAATAGATAAACTGGACATTGCAATAAGAACTCCCCGCTAAATAGGAACAGCTGTAAACGGTTAGCGAGACGGCTTTTGGGTGCCGATGAGCGCAATTTCCATATTCTTGCCGCAGTGTGGACAAGTGGCAGTGATGACCATCGGGCGGCTCATCACACGTTCGGCGACCGCAGTGACCATTGAGTCGATATTATCCAGCCGCTGATCAAGGGCATCCAGACGGGCTTCCAGCTGCTGCAAATCGGCGTCATTGTTTCCGGCGTTTTTATCGTCGCCGGCCGGTTTATCCGGTCTTCTTCGTAAAACCACGAGTAACTCTCCCTCGCAATAGTTGCTTCACACATTATAATGGAGCAACGCCGGTCTGTCAAAAGCTATTTCAAACATGACCGGAAAACCATTCTTTTCAGCAAGTCAATGCTTTTTGGGCGATTACTCCTGAGGTCAGATCGAACCGAACCGCCGAACGATTATTCTCGAATTAATTTGTAGTGATAATTTCCCTTACGGATAGGGTGGTACGATAAAATAGAATTATTTGTCACCGGCGTGATATGCGTATTTATTTAAGGCAAAACAAAGCTGCCGCGAGTTCACAAGCAAGCAGCCCGTTCGACACGTGCTAGCTTTGCGGCACAGCCTGGTCTTTGGGTTGGACCACCCAGCCTGCTTCTTTAATGAGATTCATGATCTGGTCGGTATCCTTGCGGTACATGTCTTTGACCCAGTCTTTGCGGGAATCCCAATCCTTCTCCATGGTGGTCTGGTGGAATATCATTTTGGCAATGGCTTCTCTTAACTCCGGGTATTCCATAGCTCCACCTCCCTGACTTTAGAGTACCATACAATCGGCTATTCCGCTGAAAGCCCTTTTCCTGTATCTAAATCCGTACCCGCAGTATATTACACCGGCGTGTAAAATACAATGGTTTAAACTTAATCCCGGAAATTCCATCTTTCTGCCACTTCAGTGAATCCACCTGCACCGCCGGATGTACTTAAGTACGGGTTACAACCGGCCTAATGGGGGATATCATCAGATTCAGTTTAGTGATTTAATAAAGTCAATATGGCTTAGACTGTCTGGTAAAGACAGTTTATTTTTATTTAAAATCATCCCCTTACCCGTCTGGAATTAACAAACCAATAGCGTGGCAGCAGGCGAACCAGAAAATAAAAACTCCTCTTTGGAGAAAAATGACCAGAGCAGATTTAACCAGAGATGAATATTCGGAAGGATTGAATATCTTCCGGCAGCAATTGTCTGAGCAAACGCTTAACCTGGAATTAAAAATTGAAAAACAGCTCGATGCAGGGCAAGAACAAACATACAAAGCTGTTTTTGAATGCGCGAACGATATTATATTACTCATCAACAATGCCGGTACGATCATTGATGTCAACCAAAGACTGACTGAAATCGGCGGTTACGAGCGCGGTGAAATTGTCGGCAAAAACATCCGGGATCTGACCGGAATAATGACCAAAAAGAGCCTGTCCGTCATCATCAACGGCTTTTTAAGACGTGCGGCTGATGTTCACCTTGTCCCCTACGAAGTGGAGATGATCAAGAAAAACGGAGAGATTTTAACTTTTGAAATCAGCGCCCGCCCCCTGAAAAAAGCGGGGGAAGTAATCGGCGATCTGGCGATATTACGTGATATTACCGAGCGGAAATTGACCGAGCAGGCCTTGAAAGTATCGGAACAAAATTTCCGCAATTCGATGGATAGCTCATTCATGGGTATTCGTATTGTCGATATTGAAGGGCATATTTCGTATTCCAATCAGGCATTTTTGGATATTTTTGGTTACAAAAACGTCGATGCAGCTACCGTGAACCCTCCGCGAGAATTATACACGCCCGAATCGTATGTGGATTTTACCAACCGTTTAAATAAAATAAAAAATGGTGAATCAGCCCCGGACACAATGGAAGTGGATATTATACGCAAAGACGGCGCTGCCCGGCATTTACAACTTTATTACAAGACGCTATTTTGGAATGGCAAGCAGCAATATCAGACGCTGTATAACGATATCACCGAATTTTACCAGATGGAAAAGAAATTGGAACAGGCTGCCCGCGAATGGCGGCTGACTTTTGATTCTATTACCGACCTTATTTCCATTCATGACAAAGAAAACCGCTTTTTNNTGGCCACCGGTAAACCGGCTGTTTTAGAGTGCTTTAATCCTACGCTGGAGGCACACATCCACGAGTCTACTTCGCCGCTGTTTAACGAAAAGGGAGAAATCACCGGTTCGATCATTATTGCCAGGGATGTGACGCTGCAAAAACGGATCGATGAGCAGCTTATCGTCACGGAACGTCTGGCCTCGATCGGTGAATTGTCTTCCGGTATAGCGCACGAACTGAATAACCCTTTAACCAGCGTTATCGGTTTTTCCCAATTGCTGATGGAAGGTGATGTGCCGCCGGAAATCAAGGAAGAACTAAACACGGTGTACACAGAAGCACAGCGGGCCGCGACTATCGTGAAAAACCTGCTGACCTTTGCCAGGAAGCACACGCCGGTCAAACAGATGAGCCAGATCAACCGGGTGGTTGAAGATGTATTACGTCTGCGCACCTACGAGCAAAAGGTAAACAACATCGAGATCGAAAAACATCTGGCGGAAAATCTCCCGGATATCATGATGGACCATTTCCAGATGCAGCAGTGTTTCCTGAATATCGTTGTCAATGCCGAATTCGCGATGTTGGAAGCGCACAATGAAGGGAAACTGATCATTACCACTGAGCAAGATGGTGATATTGTGCGGACCAGTTTCACCGATAACGGCCCGGGTATTTCCAGGGAAAACCTGAAACGGATCTTCGATCCGTTCTTTACCACTAAAGAAGTAGGGAAAGGCACCGGACTCGGCTTGAGCATCTGTCACGGGATCGTCCAGGAGCATGGCGGCAAGATCTATGCCAGAAGTGAAAAAGGCCAGGGCGCTACCATGATCGTAGAGTTGCCGCTTAACGGGTAAAGTTATCTTTTTAATACAGGCGCATGGTTATCAACTGCGGGTCAAAGGTTGATTCTGCCCGGTCTTTGCATTATTTCCCAATTATTTCCATATTGTTTTTTACGCTGTCCTTATTTCCAGCGGCGATTGCTCTTTTCCTGAGCTTCGAAAAAAACGTAAATGAAGCGCAAAAGAAGCTAATAACTAACTTAATGCCCCGTGTTTTCGTTATACTCTTTAGAAACCAATTCTTAAGGAGTGAAATTATGAAACGAAAATTAATATTTATCTCGGGATTGATCATGGCAGCAATTATGCTGGTTGTCGGTCTCTCCGGCTGTGTAAGTCAGCCTGGTGTGGCCGCGGCCGGAGTAACTACCGGCGGCAACAACCCGGGTGGTATTAGCGTCAGCGGCCAGGGAAAAGTGACCGTTACCCCTGATATAGCCTCTTTAAGCATTGGTGTTAATGCACAGGCGGCGACCGTCGCCGATGCTCAATCACAGGCCGCGGCAGCAATGGGAAAAGTAATTACATATTTAACGCACAACGGCATCGATAAAAAAGATATCCAGACTCAGAATTACAGCATTCAACAAACCTATACCCCGGTAGTCGTGTTGACACCTTCCTATCCCCCGGCACCGGAAACGACCTCCGGCCC
The DNA here is from genome assembly GCA_003153075.1 of Dehalococcoidia bacterium. Next base: position 7,789 of record PMBW01000207.1, read on the forward strand.
CATCAGACCTCCGGTTACTACTCCAGGCCGGACAACTATATATCAGGTCAGTAACACGATCACTGTGAAGATCAGAAACGTGGATAAGACCGGCGCCATTATCGATGGTGCAGCTGCTGCCGGCGGCGACTTAGTCCGCATTAACGGTGTCAGTTTTTCTGTCGACCAACCGGAACAGTATTATGCGCAGGCCCGCGAAGCAGCGATGAAGAATGCGGCTGACAAGGCTGCCCAACTCGCAAAATTAGCCGGTGTCCCGATGGGTAAAGCTACTTACATTTCAGAAGATGCTGCCGCCCCGAACTATCCGGTCTACTATGGCTTAGCCGACAGTAAATCATACGCCGGCACCCCGATAGCGGCCGGGCAGACCGATATCATTATCAATGTCCAGGTGGTCTACGCGATCCAATAGAATCAGTTAGGCATGGGGAAGCGGGCAGTGGCAAGCTGCTTCCCCCCCCTTTTATTTAGTAAATGGGTTCAACTATTGCGGGTAGTACCTGACAGCCTCAATTAAATCTACTTAAGTACCTCGCTGAAATAGCCCAAAGGAAGGATATGATTCGATAAACAACTGCAGGATAATATATTCAATAAGTATCAACTCTAATCAACCTGTAGGTGGCAAATATGGCAATAGAAACCAACAGACAGCCTTATTCCCAAATTGAAGAAGGTTATTATCCCGAATGGTGGGAGAAGTGGCTAAAGAAAAACCTGAAAAAACAGACCAGGTTATTTTCAAAACGAACAAAATAATCTGACTCGAAACAGTAAAAGCCGCTACGGGTTTATTTATGTTTCGCCGTGGGTCTGAGCGACCAGATCGTGATCCCAGCAGTAATACCGGTTAAACCGCACAGAATAAAGGCCAACTGGTAACTGTCCTGCTTATCGAAAATATAACCGGCCAGCGCAGGCCCGATGGCTCCCCCGATATTATTGCCGAAAACAACCGCTCCCGTAATCGCGCCCAGTGACTGTAATCCGAAGTGTTCCGCATTGATTGATGCCAGCACCACGCCGCCTCCCGAAAAGAGGCCGTAAACAATGGCGTAAACATAGAGCATCGTGACGTTACTGAAGGTAGCCATCAATAAAAATGATGCGGCCATCAGCAAAAATCCAACCGCCAGGGTCCCCTTGTTACTGAATTTATCGCCGGCATATCCCATACCGGTGCGCCCTGCGATGCCGACCAGACCGATAATTGTCAACAGGCTGGCGGCCGCTAACGCGGACATGCCGATATCAGTGGCATATGGCACCGCGTGCACTGCGCCGACCTGATAGAAAAAGCCGTATAAAAGCCAGCTTGTAAATATCGCCCAGAACTGACGTGTTTTTATTGCCTGATTAAACGGGATTCCGATATCCGGCAGAGGCATGCTCTTTTTCCCAATTGCTGCCGCTTCAAGAGATTGTGTATCCGGTTGGGCTTTTAATATCTGCGCCAGCAGCGCGATCAACACAACACTAGCCGCGCCGACGATCAGTAGTGATTCCCGCCAATTATAACTTAGCATCAGTTGACTGGCAATCGTTGGGACTACTCCGATGCCGAACCCGATTCCGGAAACGCCGATACCAACCATCAGCCCGCGTCGATGGGGGAACCATCTGGTTACCATCGAAACAAGCGGAACGTACATCGCGCTGGAACCGAGCGCAACCAGAAATCCATAAGTCAGGTAAAGTCCCCATAGTGTGGTGATCCGGGACATTAACATATAACCGGCGCCCATTATGACACCGCCGACCGCGACGACCACGCGTGGACCTAACCTGTCGCTCAGCCTGCCGGCAAAAATGCCGAACAGCCCGCTCAGGATCAGATTTAATGAAAATGGTAAAGCCGTCGAAGCGCGTGTCCAGCCGAATTCACCAATCATGGGCTTGAAGAAAACCCCGAAGCTGGCTTGCGAACCGCATACCAGCGTCATGATAAAGAAACAGGCTGCCAGGATACGGTAACCGTAATATAGACGTGGTTTTTTCTTGTTGTCCGGTGTGGTAGTGATTTGCTTATCCAAAAATGTTCGCTTTCCAGGTATTATTGCTATTTCACCGTCTTACTGTAATTGACGGACGGTTGGAGTAAGAACTAAAAGTTGACATAATATTTCCAAACAATAGCTTTCTTTCCATGGTTGTCGATGATTAAAATACCCCGAACGAGATTCTGGGCTATTTAAAACTCATAAAATGCCCGTAAACTTAGTTGCCCAAAATTGCTTTTTAACTCAATAAAAATGAATCCCATTGTCAGTAGGATGTATTCTCTCCCTATATTATCTTACTCTGCAGGAACCCCGAAGGTAAAATTGATGCTCAGTAGCAGCCTTTTATCTTCTACCGTTTTACCGGATTTTCCTTTTACCTGTTTTTAAAAACACTATTCCTGTATAAAAAGTCATTTTATAGTACTTTAGTAATGTTATTCAAAAAATATTGTTAACAAGAGATAGAAACGAAAAAGCTGGCAANNTATAATCAGGACTACGACCACACCTATTGCGATCAATACTCCCTTTGACATCTTTTTCTTCGCCGGTTTCTCTTCGGCTTCGCTCTTTTCTTCTTCTTGAACGGCGGGTTTTTCGACCGGAGCGGGTTTAACTGCCGCCTTTGGAGTTGCAGGAGCGGGTTTCTGCGTCATGTCGATAACCGGTTTTTGGACAGGGGGAGCGCTTTTTACCGGAGGCGGTGGCGGCGGCGCAACTTCATCGACGGTTTCTTCTTCCTCTTCGACCGGGGGAGNNGGAGCTGCTGGAGCCGGGGGAGCGCTGGCGCTTTTATTTATAGTGCTGATTTTGATCAGATTCAGTCTGTTTAGCAGAGCTTTAGCTTCAGGATCGTCACTGGCCTGTTTTAATTCACTGGTAAGATCATTAAATAACTCCATATTGTGAATGACACCTTCTTTGATGATCGCTTGTGCCATTCGCTTCGTGAGTACCAGGCTGTTGTTTCCCATNNCACCCTTTTAAGGGTAACTATTTGACCGTTCATTTGGACGATTTACTGTGTATGATATATCAAAGACTTACTGCCGTCAAGATTACATAACCGGTCATTATTCCTGCTATTCCGAAGTTACACAGAAACCCAGATATAAAGTTATTATAGACATTTATATAATATATCTCAATAGGACATTTGGGTAGCGCCTGAATTGAATGCTGGTTCGGAAGTATATTATAGCAGGCTTTTAAATTAATGGTATCCCGGGGGCTATTCGAACGCCCGCCCCGCTGCTTGGAAGTTGGGGGTAAAGCTACCCCATAGATTCACAAATGGCATTATACCGCTTTATAAGACCCCACGTTTGAAAGCTAAGAATAAAAGACTTTTAAAAAATTCGTTAGAAGGTTTTTCATATTTATTGTTCCCGGGAATCACCACCCGGGGTTCTTTTTTATATTCAGAAAATAAGTTGGGAATTAAAGTGGATAAACGAAGAAACACCCGTGGTGAATCGGGTGTTTCTAAAAGAAACTGGGAGGAAAGTGAAAAAAGGAACGGATATCATCAGTTTAGAACGCCGATAGACATAAGTCAATATTACTTTCAGACTATATTTACGAATAAGATTAAATTATAACGGGTATTCTTTCAGCCTGGCAGCGATTTGAGACAGGACTGAATAGAGTTCTCGGCGCTGGTCTATACTGAGGCCGGACAATGCCGCATTCATTCCATCGCTGTANNATCTTGAGCATCTCGCGGCCCTTCTCTGTCAGCTCTAATTTCAACAGTCTTGATTTTGGGGATGCTTTAATCCGTTTAATTATGCCGTCTTTTTCCATGGCGGCTGCCCGCCTCGATATTACGTCTGGTTTTCGCTGAACTCTTTTTGCTATTTCTGACAACCTTGCCTNNCTTCATGCTGTCTCACTTGGATCATTCTATGATGCATATCGCCGATCAACATCCAGATATTAAAATTTAAGTCTAATGAAGTTTGATCTTCCATCTTAGCCGCCTTGTTTGAAGTCACAAATTTTGAGAAATTATAACATGATATTTTCGTTGTAGGAAATCGTTGATGAATATTCATGCGAAGCTGTAACTACATATTCTGTAATCGATTTACAAGCAGGGTTTTCCACGGCGGCTTTCTCTTTATTTTATCCGGCCGTTGAGGATGGCAACCCAGGTCGCTTTTCCCTTGCTTNNGGAACAAGTTATCGACCGGAGGGAACTTGGCGTGTTCATCACTCGGCAGATCAAATCCTGGCGACCTTCAACCAAAGGAACCACGTCTTTAACGTGCGGTAATGTACATGGACGGTAGCCGGGGAACAAGCCCTCTTAGCGATACCTAAAAGATAATGGCCGACTTCCGGGGGCG
>PMBW01000114.1:0-186 GCA_003153075.1 Dehalococcoidia bacterium
GGAAGGCGCAATATTACAGTGGATTAATGTCCACTTTGTGTCCGCGCTTGCCTGTGTCATAGCCTGCGCTTTAGCAGCGGTGGCGGGTTCCCTGATGGGTTCATATTTAAGTCTGACACCCTACATGGGTAACGATATAATGATCAAAGTGCTGGAGATCCTTGTTTTGGGCGGCATCGGCAGCAT
>PMBW01000114.1:305-11015 GCA_003153075.1 Dehalococcoidia bacterium
CGCCATGTTATTTGGATTGATCTCCGCACAAGATTCAAAGGGTCATAAGACCAAATTGGCTCAATTAATCGGGTATGGCATATTGATGTGCCTTTTAGCTTCAATTCCGCTCATTACCAAATCACCATATATTCTGCATATCCTGATTTTAACTTTAGTATACGTAATTGCCGCTTCCAGCATGCGCTTTATTATCACTTCAGGGCAGATTCCATTAGCGCATGGGGCTTTCCTGGGATTGGGCGCCTATGTTTCCGCTGTACTGTCAAAACATGTAGGATTATCGCCATGGCTGACCCTTTTTATTGCTGCCTTTGTCGCGATGGGTGTGGGCATGTTCATCAGCTTTCCTTTTGCCAGATTAAAGACATTTTACTACTCTATGATCAGCCTGTTTTTCGGTGTAGGTATGCTGCAGACAATTGAATCATTTGGAAAATTAACCGGAGGTTTATCAGGAATCACGGCAATCCCTACTTTGTTTCACACCGCTTCTAAAGTACCTTACTACTATGTGTTTTTAGGTTTAACTTTTATCAGCCTGTTGATTCTTTATAGATTGGAAGTCTCCCGCATCGGTTGGAATCTCAAGGCAATCGACCAATCGTATTTAGTAGCGGGCAGTGTGGGAATCAGCGAAGTTAAGTATAGAGTACTCGCGGTGGCTGTCGGGTGTTTCTTTGTCGGTTTAGCCGGTGGTATGTACGCTAGTTATAACGTAACGCTGTCACCCAGTTCCTTTGATATGGCGGCGACACTCTGGATTGTAATATATGTGATTATCGGCGGGATGGGGAATTTTTCCGGTCCTATCATCGGAACAGCCGCATTGTTCCTTTTGCCTCAATATTATAGCGGGTTGAAACAGTATACTCCATTCATTTCGGCTGCTATCTTGTTTGCCGTTATCTATATGTTCCGGAATGGTCTGGTCAGTATACCAGGATTAATAGTCGCATTTTATAAAAGAAAAAAAGGTAAAAGCACGAGTAAATGATTCTAGAAATAACCGGACTGACAAAATATTATGGCGGTTTGGCCGCTGTTTCCGGCATTGATGTCAGTGTCAATGATGGGGAAGTTCTGGGCTTCATCGGTCCAAATGGAGCAGGTAAAAGTACTTTCTTCAATTTGATCACCGGTGTGACACATCCGACAAAAGGAAAGGTCGTTTTTAAAGGACAAGATATAACCGGCAAACGACCGCATGAGATTGCGGAATTGGGAATAGGCCGGACATTTCAATTGAATCCTCTTTTCCCCGATTTCACCGTATTACAAAATGTTTTATCATCATTCCAGATTCGCCCGCGTTCAAACTGGTTGGATACTTTTTTCAATACCTCGATTTACCGTAAAAACGAAGCCGACATATTGGAACAATCGCTGGAAATACTAAAACTGGTCGGTCTGTACAAAGTAAAGGATGAACTGGCAAAGAATCAACCTCATGGATACCAAAAAATGCTGGGCGTCGCCCGGGCGTTAGCGATTAAGCCGTCATTGCTGCTGCTGGACGAGCCTATCGCCGGAATGAATCCTGATGAAATTGATAATACGATCGAAGCGATAAAAAGAACATCTCAACTCGGCGTAACTATAATTTTAGTTGAGCATAACATGAAGATATTGGAAATCTGTGACAGGGTTGTCGTAATCAATTTCGGGCAAAAAATTGTGGAAGGTTCACCCCAGGAAATAAAGGTAAACCCGGAAGTAATTAAAGCCTATTTGGGTAGCGGACATGATACTAAGCTTTAATAATGTGTCGTTGTACTACGGCAAGGCCATGGCATTGAATGATGTCTCTTTGGAAGTTGCCGAAGGTTCCGTTGTCACTATGATCGGCGCTAACGGGGCAGGTAAAAGTACCATTTTAAGAGCCCTATCCGGACTATCTCGAATCAGCTCAGGTGAAATCTGGTTTGCAGGTAAGCGGATAGACGGTGTAAGTCCTACTAATATTGTAAAAATGGGTATTGTCCACGTCCCTGAAGGCCGGCGATTGTTTCCAGTTTTGTCTGTGATGAACAACCTTGAACTTGGCGCCAGTCTACGCAAAGATAAGGCTGGTATAAAGAAAGATATGGATGAAATCTTCGAGCATTTCCCCAGGTTGCTGGAAAGGCGTAATCAGAGCGCGGGAACGCTAAGCGGCGGCGAACAGCAGATGGTCGCTATCGCCCGCGGCCTGATGGCTAAACCCAAACTGTTATTACTGGATGAGCCTTCGCTGGGCCTGTCTCCAATTATGGTGGATGAGTTAGTGCCGATAATCAAAAACATTAATCAAACAGGCGTTACCGTTCTCCTGGTAGAACAAAACATCGGATTAGCCCTTAGAGTCGCCACGAAAGGGTATGCACTGCAGGTCGGAAAAATTGTCCTGCAGGGTGATATCGATTTATTTAAATCCTCTGATATTGTTAAAAGAGCATATCTTGGAGACTAAACCCCGATATATGATAGACGCTAAATCATCCGGTTCCTTTTTACCGCAAAGTACAATATCCGGAAAATTATCTGGCATTATTGTTTTTGGCAAAGCAGTGAAGAATAACTTTTTATGACATTCTCCTCGCCGAAAGCGGCGGGGTATTAAACCCTAAAAGAGAATAATTTATCTGCTGCGAAGGAACTGGAACCTGAAGTGACTATTTTCCCTCGCGGCTGACTTTGGACACAGGAGCAGAATAATGTCAGACACTAAATATACGAAGCTCTTCGAACCCGTAAAGATCGGAAAAGTACAACTCAAAAACCGCTTTGTGAAAACCGCCGCGCAGACCTATTTATTTGATTCCGGGGAACACCGGATTAGCAATCTGGCAAAGGCTTTCTACGGCGCGGTGGCAAAGGGCGGCGCAGGCCTTGTCATCGTGGAAACACCGGCTATGGAATGGCCGCTGGCAGACACCGGAGACCGCCGTTTTCGCGTTGATGATGATAAATACATCAATGATATTCGCGAGCTCACCGATGTAATACATAAATACAACTGCCCGGCGTTTGTGCAATTCTACCACCGCGGTTCCTGGGGAGGCGCTCTTCTAAATACTCAACTATTAGCCAAGAGAGTGGCAGCTTCAGCCGTCACTTTTGGTAAATTACAATCTGTATTTGACGAGGCTTCCGAGGAAGAACCGCCCCAAGCTTTGACTATCGCGGAAATTGAAGAAATAACCGAAAGATACATCAGCAGTGCGCTGCGTGTAGCCAAGGCCGGGTTTGACGGCCTTGAGATCAATACCGCCGGAGATCACCTTGGTAATTCGTTTTTGTCGCGTTTCTGGAATAAACGGACCGATATCTACGGCGCTCAAAATATGGAGAACCGGACACGTTTTGTCGTGAATATAATACGCGGGATTAAAAAAAGAGTGGGACAGGATTTCCCCGTCCAAGTACTGATGAACGCACTGGAAATCGGAGCTGGTGAAGAAGGCATAAATACCGGAGAAGCAAAAGAAATCGCTAAGTTATTTCAAGCGGCCGGAGCCGATTCCCTGCATATCAGGTCACACTGGCTCGGTGTGCACCAGGGATCCTTCTGTCAGGATGTACTTTTTTACCCGGAACCCCATATCCCGTTAAAAGAATTCCCGAAAGAAATGGACTGGAGCAGGAGAGGACTCGGCGCAAATGTGCCGTTAGCCGCCATTATCAAAGAGGGTGTTTCAGTGCCGGTCATGACAGTCGGCGGACTGGATGCGGATCTTGGCGAACAGGTATTGCGCGAAGGCAAGGCCGACTTGATCGGCATTAACCGACGGTTTTTCGCCGACCCTGCGTACCCTAATAAGATCGCGGAAGGCAGGCCCGAGGATATCGCGCCCTGCACGCACTGTAACAACTGCAATAAAGGATACAATGAACCGCGGCACTGCAGGATCAACGCCTCTTTTGGCAGGGAAATTTATGAAGTCACCAAAGCCGCTAATAAAAAGAAGGTAATTGTGGTAGGCGGGGGGCCGTCCGGGATGCAAACTGCCAGGGTCGCCGCTATGAGAGGGCATGATGTGTCGCTTTTTGAGAAGGGACATTATCTGGGAGGATCAATACCGCTTGCTTCGATGGTAAAGGGAGTTGAACTCGAGGATCTACCGGCTTTTATCCGGTATTTTAAAGTCCAGCTTAAAAAGCTGGGTGTGAATGTCTACCTTTCCAGAGAATTTACGCCCGCAGATATTGATAAAATCAAACCGGATGTTGTAGTACTGGCATTGGGCGGTACGCCAACACTGCCGGAAGTACCGGGCATCAATAGCCGCAAAGTGACCAAAAGCACTGACCTTTATAAGACCCTCCGGTTTTTTATCAGATTTTTGGGCCCAAAACGGTTAAGATCATTAACCAAAATCTGGATGCCTGTCCCGAAAAACGTGGTTATTATCGGCGGCGCACTACAGGGATGCCAGCTAGGGGAATTCCTGACCAAACGGGGTAGAAAGGTCACGATCGTCGAGACTGAAAAGGAACTGGGTAAGTGGATGTACCCGGAGCGAAAAACCCGTCTATTTTACTGGTTCCGGAAGAAAGGAGTAAAAACGATTGGCGGCGCAATACTTGAGCAGATAACTCCACAAGGTTTAAGTATCATCAAAGACAATAACAAGCAATTATTAGAGGCGGATAAGATCATTCCTGCGTTGCCCCTGGCACCGAATCTTGAACTACTGAACAAGATCAAAGGCAAAGTGGCGGAAATCTACATTGTAGGTGACTGTGCTGATCCGGGGATAATTCCGGACGCGACAGCTTCCGGTTGGGAAGTGGGTAATAAAATATAAATAGCCGCTGGGCAATAGGCTCTCTTTATCAAATTAACACCTGACTTCCCCAAATTAGTGTCCCGTCTGTAATTTTCTCTCCCTTTAGCGAAAGGGAGGTTAGGAGGGATTTATCTATTTTCCCGTTTTCTATTGGTGAGCGCTTACTTTTTCAGCAGTCTGCTTCTGCGAAGTATTCCTTTCCAATCATAATAACAATGACTGACCGAATTGGTTGCAGGGTATTAACAACGTTTGATGCTTATACCTATCCGCGATTCAATTTTATGCCTGTTAGTGTCCTGAAAACAGTTATTGTGAAGCTATATTTTGGCTAAAAATACGTTTTTGGGAAAGTCAGGAGGCTCTCTTTATAAAATTAACATGGCATCACCGAAACTGTAAAAACGGTATTTTTCGGCGATAGCTGTTTGATAAGCTTTGTCAATCAGTTCTTTGCCGGCAAAAGCGGACACCAGCATCAATAAAGTTGATTTCGGCAAATGGAAATTGGTTATCATAGCGTCTACCCCCCGGAACTGATGTCCCGGTAAGATAAAGAGGTCTACCCAGCCTTCGAAAGGTCGTATTTGTTCTTTACCGCTGACCTGAGCGACTGCTTCTACCAGGCGCACGCTGGTAGTGCCGACGCAGATAACCCGCCGTCCGGCTTTCTTTGCCCGTGTTAATTCTACGGCAACGTCTGCGCTCATATATCCGTATTCCCGGTGGATAACGTGTTCTTGGGGATCATCCTCTTGCACCGGGCGGAAGGTATCCAGCCCGACATGCAAAGTGACAAACAAGCACTTTACGCCTATTTTTTCGATTTTTGCCAGCAATTCCGGCGTAAAATGCAGTCCGGCAGTGGGCGCAGCCACACTACCCTGTCGGTTAGCGTAAACCGTTTGATAACGATTTTGATTCTGTAACGGCTCGTGTATGTACGGGGGCAAAGCCACCTGCCCGATATCCGAAAGTAGCCCATCGTCTGAAAAACGGATGGTACGCAGGCCGTTTTCTCCTTCCGCCATAACCTCCGCGGTGACGATCTTGTTCTTGGCACCGTCTGCTAGTTCTAATACCGTTCCCGCTTTAACCCGCCGCCCTGGTTTTACCAGTGTTTCCCAGACATTCCGCTCAATACGGCGCAGCAACAATATTTCAACCGCGCCCCCGGTATTGGCCTTGGTGCCGGATAAACGCGCAGGAATGACACGGCTGTCATTAAAAACCATCACATCGCCGTCATGTAAGAAGCTTAACAGGTCGGGAAATCGACGGTGTTCTATTTCTCCGTTTTGTCGGTTTAAGACCAGCAGCCGGGAGGTGTCCCTTGGTTCGATCGGTTTCTGCGCAATTAGTTCGGGCGGCAAATAATAATCAAAATCTTCGGTACGCAATATATTTTCCTGCAACTTTATACTCAATATTCATTATAGCCTCCAGCGCTCAATTTAATAAAGCGGGGCGGTGCAACTTTTCTCTAAAAAAGCTAAAATAAACGAAAGACCATTACTAAAAACACGAGGGATTATATTTATGAAGAAAACCATCAAAGCTGAAATTATTTCGATCGGCACTGAGCTGCTTAGAGGCGAAATTACGGATACCAATGCCGGCTACATCGCTTCGCAGTTGCCGCTGGTTGGTATTGAACTGCGCAGAATGACCACCGCTGACGATGATATCAAAAGGCTGTCTCAGGTGCTGCGCAACGCGCTCAAAAGCGCCTCAATTGTCATTACGACCGGCGGTTTGGGCCCCACGCAGGACGACCTTACAAGAGAAGCCATCGCACAGGTACTGGATGAGTCTCTATTCATCGACCCCGGGCTCGAAAGACATCTCAGGGAGATTTTTTCACGTATGGGGCGGGATATGCCGGCGGCCAATCTACAGCAGGCCATGCGAATTACTTCCGCGCAGTCTTTGCCGAACCCGCGCGGTACCGCACCGGGCTGGTGGGTGGAAAAGAATAATAAAGTAATAGTGGTCATGCCCGGCCCTCCCCGTGAAATGCTGCCGATGTGGCAAAATGAAGCCCTGCCCCGAATTAAATCCAGATTCTCGGGTGAGCAAATACAGTCACGCACAATTAAAACTTTCTCCATGCAAGAAGCAAAAGTGGCCGAATTGATCCATCCCTTCTTTGGCTTGGCTAATCCGACCCTCGGTATCTACGCCAAACCGGACGGTATTCAGGTGCGGTTGATCGCGCACGGCAATAACGCGCCGCAATTACTGGACGAAGCGGAATACAAAATTAAACAACTGCTGGCTCCTTATGTCTGGGGAACTGATAGTGACACGCTGAGCGGTATCATCGGGCAGATATTGAATCAACGCGGAATGAGTTTAGCCACAATGGAAGACTACACCGGCGGATTGCTGGGAAACCTGATCAACGATTACGTGTCAAGCAGCCAGTTCTACCGGGGCGGGTTAATTACCGGTTCGAATCTTGTTAAAATTGGTTGGGGAATTCCGGCTGACACTATTGAAACGAAAGGCGCCGTCAGCCGTGAGGTAGCGGAAGCAATGGCAACCGTTGTGAAAGATAAATTCTCCAGCGATTTCGGTCTGAGTATTACCGGCGTATCGCATGTCAATAGCCCTTCCGGTCAATTCGATATGGTCTGCATCGCTATTGCCGATGCGGGCGGGATTACAAGCTGGGAGCAGCAGTTCATGTGGAACCGCAATGACTCCTATGAGCGCGCGGCCGTGGCAGCCCTCTTCCGTTTGCGGGAAAGACTGATCGAAATGAAGTTACTGGATTATGTAAAGTAATTTCCCCGGGCTGAAAGCAACATTACTCAATCTAAAAGAATTTTCGGATGACATCGAATTCGCTGGGCAGCAACCCCAATATTAGCGGGAACTTATCCAGGAAAAAGCCCGCTAATTTAGAATCGATGATAAATCCGGCGCTGGTATATTTCACAATGATGGCCAGAAATGCGCTGACTGATAATGCGCCAAGCAGTAATCCTAAAACCGCTCCGCCTACCCGGTCAACCCAACCGAGCATAATTTTTTTGATGAATGCCCTTAAAATCCAGGCAATTAGCGCTGCGATTCCCATCACCGCTAACAGAATGATAGCAAACGCAACAATATTGGCGGCGTCTTTGTTCGAGATGAATGTCAGGATATCCCCCAACTGCTTATAGAAATGCGATGCTAAAAAGATACCGACGATCACACCGACGATGGAAAATACGGTGCGGATAAGGCCCTGCATCAACCCGGAAATAACCGAAATACCCAAATATATGAGAATTACGATATCCAGCCAGTTCATGATTCCATCCTCCCCATCTATTTGATGTGCGTTGAGAAAAATCAGTTTTATTTGCCAAACAGGTAGTTTTGATTGTATCATACTCCTACCGATTGGTAAAATGATGTTTAGTATTTAAGCAGATAGCCGCGCCGACAGGACAAAACGATAGTGAAATATACAGTTACATTCTTACCTGATAATAACAAGGTCGAAGTTGACAGTGACAGCACTCTATTGCAGGCCGCGGAACAAGCGGGGATTATCATTAATAGTCTGTGCGGCGGCGATGGATTATGTGGAGAATGCCAGTTACAGGTCGTCAGCGGTAAAGCGATGGCCGACAAGAACGCGATCGCATTCTTTTCCAAAGATGAAATTGAGCACGGCTATGTGTTGGCCTGCCGGACAAAAGTTGAAGATGATTTGACTGTGATGATCCCGCCGAAATCCCGTGCCGAACAGGAGCAAATATTACTGGACAGCCCTACGATTATATACAGCGAACCGGAGGAGCCGGCGCTGCACCGCCGCAGCAATGAACCGTCTTTCTTTTTTGATCCGCTGGTTAAGAAAGTCTACCTTGAATTACCTGCGCCCACGTTGGATGATAACGCGTCCGATATCGACCGTATCACGCGGGAACTGAGCAAGGTCTCTATATATCAGCGCTTTGAAATCTCACTACCCTGCCTGCAAAACCTGACCGATAAACTGCGCGCTCATCAGTGGAAAGTCACCGTCACGTTTGCCCGGCACAACGGCGGCGGACGGATATTGGAAGTAGAAGGCGGCGATACCTCCGGAAACAACTACGGTCTGGCTGTCGATGTCGGCACCACGACGGTCGTTGTCCAACTGGTGAATCTGAAAACCGGTAAGGTTATCGGCGTCAAAGGTAGTCATAACCTGCAGGCTCGTTTCGGCGAAGATGTCATCTCACGGATGATTTTTGCCTGCGTGCGCGGTTCACTGGAACCCGTGCATAAGGCTGTCATTACCAATATTAATAACCTGACGCAAGCCCTGGCCGGGGAGAATCACATCGAGACCGGGAATATTACTGCAATTGTGGCGGCGGGTAATACGACTATGAGCCATTTCCTGCTGAACATGACCCCCTGCTCTATCCGTCTGGAGCCGTACGTTCCGACCACCACGGTCTACCCGCAAGTCTATGCCCGCGAGTTAGGCATCAAGATAAATCATGAGGGGATACTGGAGACTGCGCCCAGTATTGCCAGTTACGTCGGCGGCGATATCGTCGCCGGTGTGCTCGCCTGCGGCATGGCCGATAAGCCGGAAATCCGGTGTCTGATTGATGTCGGCACGAACGGGGAAATCGTCATCGGCAATAACGAGTGGCTGGTATGCTGTTCCGCTTCTGCCGGACCGGCTTTCGAGGGCGGCGGAGCGAAAAGCGGTATGCGCGCTACCAGGGGCGCCATCGAAAAAATAACAATCCAGGACGGCGAGGTCTCTTACGAAACGATCGGTAAGGCTAAACCGCGCGGAATTTGCGGCTCCGGTTTGATTGAAACGATTTATGAGCTGGTCAGAAATAACATCATCGAGCAGCACGGCAAATTTAATGTATCTGCGGACAACCCCCGTTTAGTTGTAGAAAATGGAGAGCCGGCTTATATTATTGCCTATTCGTCCGAAACTGAGACAGGACGGATAATATCCATTTCCGAATCTGAGATTGCCAATCTCATCAAATCGAAAGGGGCTGTTTTTGCCGCAATAAAATCGCTGGCGGATTATGTAGGGCTCAGATTCGAACAACTGGAGACGATTTATGTAGCGGGTGGTTTCGGCAGTTCACTGAATATCGCGAAGGCCATCGCCATCGGCCTGATACCCGATATCGATGTGAAGCGGATTCGCTTCATCGGGAACAGCTCTTTGACAGGGGCGCGCTTGTCACTGACTTCAATTGACGCATTCGAAAAGTCCCTGAAAATCGCGCGTCGTATGACCAATATCGAATTATCGAACTATACGCCGTTTATGAATGAGTTTATTGCTGCGCTTTTCCTGCCCCACACCGATGCCAGGTTGTTTCCATCCGTCCATTACAAAGCTTAGTGGAATGTAGGTAGTATCTTCTTCCCCATCTCTTCCGGTGCTGCTTTGACAAGTAAAATAGGAACACTGCTGCCGTGAAAAACCTTTTCCGCCACGCTCCCCATCGCCCAGCGGCTGAAACCGGAGCGTCCGTGACTGGCCATGATAATTAAATCCGCTTTTTCGCAGCTGGCAAAATCCACGATCTGTTCAGCGGCTTCGCCCATCAGCACCGTAATGCCGATCTTAATCCCCTTTTTTGCCAATTGCTCTGCCACTCCGGACAGATATCGCTGACCCTGTTTTAATACCTTCCCGGTGACCAGCGGTATTTTCAACACCGGATCGATTTCAAATTTCTTGCCGGAGTACGGGCGATCGGTGAAAGCGGCCTGCGGTTGACATTCTTCGGAGTTTTCTGATGATTTTACGTCATCCTTCAACAATAAACCGGCCACGCGCTCGGTGACAGTGATCAGGATTACCTCTTCGGTCGCGGTGCCTTTCGCGATACTCTCCACATGCTCCAGCACACATTCTGCCAGCGTAGAGCCGTCCAGCGGTACGATGATTTTCTTGTACATA
>PMBW01000091.1 GCA_003153075.1 Dehalococcoidia bacterium
GGGCGTTTGACTGTTGTCATTGTGAATTCCTCCTTTTTATTAGGTGACAGATGCGGAAATATAGTTGTTTTTATGCATAGATGGAATTACTTTCAGGTATTTCGAGACCGGTTTTATTCTTTTTGACAATTTGTTTTAATCATAGCACACGCAGTTTATTACAGACAAAAACAAAGTTCAAGTCCGAAGCTATTTTTTTATGGGTATCCCCAATAATCTCCCGCTAGGGCTAATGGCCTATCGCGGTTAGTATATAGTACTGATACCTTGACAAATGTGAGTACGCGTAATAACCTGAATGTATAAACTATGAATATTTAACATGAGTTGATTAAAAAGCCTTCTGACCTCCTGAAACCGGGGTGAGAGATTGAATAAAGGGCAAGGGAAATACTATTAGCGGCTGGTTCGCGTAGTTATAACCCGTGCCCTTTTTTATTAATATTAAAGGCTTTAAGGGTGAGCCGCACGAATCGGTAGCCCACGAGTGTACGATGAAAAAAACAAGCAACTCATCCGGTAAAAAAGATCATCCCGATGCCAGAGCAAAAGAGCTCCAATTTTTAGCCAATGCCTCGCTGCGAATCAATCAGTTGGAAACAAGTGATGAAGTCGCCGCTTTCGTTTGTGAGCAGATTAAAATTCTTATCGGAATAGGGTATGTTGCTGTCACGCTGCTTGATGATGCTACGCAGACACTTGGTGTAAGAGCCTTCAAAGGGCTGGAAGATGATAATCTAATCAACTCAGGGTTGCGTCTTATCGGTTCGGATCCGCGTAGACTGAAAGTTCCCATCGTAGATTTTACCGCAGATGATTTGGCTATCTACAATACCGGCCGGCTGGAATTTCTTCCTGACGGTCTTTATACAATTATGGTCCGAAAATACCCCAAAGCAATCTGCAACATTATCGAGCGCTTGTTTAATATCCGTTTTGTCTACACGATGGGCTTTGTATTCCACGGCCGGCATATCGGCGGCATAGGCATCCTGGCAGATGCAGAAAGTGCCGTAGAACCGAATCGGCTTATAATCGAAAACATTGTTGCCCAGGCGGCAGCCATTCTTACCCGTATCCGCACCGAAAATACCTTACAGGAGAGCAATGAAAAATACAGGATCCTGCTCGAAGATTCTCCTGACCCCATCTTTTCNNGTCGAAGGGCCGATTGCGGTAAAAGACGGCATTCGCTATTATATGACCACTATTTCCCCGATTATGGATAATCAGGGGAAGCCGCTTTCCACAATGTGCTCATCGAAAAACATCACGGAACGCAAGCAGGCTGAAGATTTATTACTGAAGACTAATAATTTGCTTAAAGAGTCCGAGCTGATCGGCAAAGCCGGCGGTTGGGAATTGCATATTGATACCGGAGAACAGCAGTGGACGGAAGAAACTGGCCGTATTCATGAAGTAGAACCGGATTTCAATCCAAATATTGAAAAAGGGCTCAGTTTTTATACACCTGCATCCAGGCCGGTAATAAGTCAAGCCGTGCAGCAGGTGATAGCTACCGGCGAATCGTTTGATCTGGAATTGGAAATTATTACCGCCAAAGGCAATCTGCGTAAGGTACGTGCCGTCGGGCATCCTGATCTGGAGCACCGCAGGGTATACGGTTTTTTCCAGGACATTACCGATCAGAAGAAGGCGGAAGAACAATTGAGACAGAGCGAAGAAAAATTCAGGCTGCTGACCGAAAATTCCCTTTTCGGGGTATATATTATCCTGGACGGTAAAATGGCCTATGTGAATGCCAGCTTCGCGAATATATTTGATTATAAACCGGCAGAAATTATCGGCATCCTGGGTCCCCAAGATCTTATTTACCATGATGATATTCCAGCCATAACAGAAAATGTTCAAGAGTGGCTGGCGGGGCAAAAAGAAACAAGTCCTACCGTCTACCGCGGTATTAAAAAAGACGGCTCTATTATATTTATCGAAGTATTCGGCACATCAATCGAATACCAGGGTAAAACCGCGGTGATGGGCACACTGGCAGATGTTACCGAGCGTAATCAGGCTGAAGAAGCATTAAGGGAAAGCCGGGAACAATACCGCACGCTGATCGATAACGCGAATGAAGCGATAGTAGTAGCGCAAGACGGCGAACTGAAGTACGTGAACCGTACGTCTCTCGAAATATTCTCGGGCTATACAGAACAGGACCTGCTGAATAAAAAGTTCACGGATTTTATCCATCCCGATGACCGTGCTCGAATTATGGAGAACTTCCTGAAACGGTTGCGTAACCAACCGATGTCTGCACGGAATGAGTACAGGGTAATGCTTCCGGATGGAGCGATCAAATGGGCTGAGATCGGCACTACCGTTATTCAATGGAAAGACAAACCGGCAACTTTGAATTTTATCTCAGATATTACAGACCGCAAAAAGGCGGAGGATGATCTGCTGGAGTCACAGGCGCAGCAAAAGGCAATTGTCGACAGCACCACCGACATGATCTGGTCTGTCGAACCTGAGAAATTCAAATTACTGACATTTAATCGCGGCTTTAGCGATTTCTTTTTACAAAAGCGGGGAATTATTGCGTACAAAGGAATGACACCCGAAGCCCTGTTTCCGAATGAGGAATATATTCGAGCCTGGCTCGGGTTTTACCAGAGAACGCTGGTAGAAGGTTCTTTTTCCGTCGAGTTCGTTCCTTATGCCACTAAAACGACGATGCAATTGACGTTGAACGCGCTGAAACGTGATAACAGGATATTCGGGATATCGGTTTTTGGCAAAGACGTTACCGAGTTGAAAAAGGTTGAGGAAGAGAAAAAGCTGATGGAGGAGAAGGCACAGGTTGCCAATAGATTAACTGCAGTCGGGGAAATGGCAGCCGGTATAGCGCACGAAATAAATAATCCCCTCACATCGGTTATCGGGTTTTCCAAGTTAGTTTTGGAAGATGAAACAATCTCAACGGAAATGAAAGAAGATCTGATGGTGGTTGCTGAAAGCAGCCAGCGGATCGCCAATATCGTTAAAGGCTTACTCACCTTTGCGCGCCAATCGAAGCCGCTGAAGACGTCGATTAATTTAAATGAACTGATTGATAATACTTTAAAACTCAGGGAATACGTTTTAAAGACGAACAAGATAGAAGTAGTAACAAAATACGACCGGCAATTACCGTGGGTAGTGGTCGACCCTGCCCAGATGCAGCAGGTTTTCCTGAATTTAATTGTAAATGCCGAGCAGGCGATGAAAAAGGCACACGGCAGGGGGATATTGACCATTATTACCGAAAAGAAAGGTAATGTTATTTCCATTGCTTTTCAGGATGACGGTCCGGGAATAACTAAAGAAAATATGGGACGGTTGTTCGAACCTTTCTTTACTACCAAAGACCCCGGTGAGGGCACAGGGCTGGGTTTGAGCATATCCCGCTCCATTATTCTGGAACATAACGGTAAAATGATGGTTGAGAGTAAAGAGGGTTACGGCGCAACGTTTACCATTGAGATCCCTGCTATTGAAAATCCAGCCGGTATTTCTGAACCTAAAACACCTGTACCTGAAGTAAAATCTCCAATGACAAAGAAAGGGAGGATCCTGGTAGTGGATGACGAACCCGGCGTCAGAGCGCTCCTGGATAGCAGGCTGACAAAAATGGGACACTCGGTGGACACGATCAGCGACGGTGCCAGTGCAATGGAAATGATCAATGCCGGCACGAACTACGACCTGATAATTGCTGATGTCAGGATGCCCGGGATGAACGGCATTGAATTATATACACTCATTAAAAGAAAAATGCCGTCGATGGCGAATAACTTCATTTTTATTACAGGGGATGTGATGGGAGCTGATATCAAGGCGTTCATTCATCAGAACAGGTTGGCTGCTTATTCCAAACCGTTTGATACCGCGGTATTGCTGGATAAAATCAACAGCATGTTAGGTGAAGAAAAACCGCAAAGTTTAGTAGCCGATTCGACACTCTGATCAGCCTTAGATTTACGAAATCGATAGACTGTTGTTTGCGTTAGAGTATGTATCGCTTTGTCCTGTTTCTATAACTAGATTAGAATATAGATGATGTCTTTGAATAATGCTCCTGTGAAAATCCTGGACTTAACCCCGGCGCAGCTGAAGGAGTTTCTGAAACTCCTTGGCGCCCCGGTTGCCGCTGCCGATCAGATTTCGAAATATATCTATCATGAATTTGCCGCCGGTTTTGATGAGATGACCGGTTTAAACGTTGCTTTACGGCGGAAGCTTGCGCGATATGCTGTCCTGTGTGCGCTGGATCCGTTAGAAGAACTGGTTGCCGCAGATGCGCAAACAAGGAAGATCCTTTTCCGTCTGGAGGATAACAATACTATTGAGTCCGCTTTGATGTTCTTCCGGAATTCCGGCACCGGCCGTGAGCGGCGCACGGTGTGTGTCTCCAGCCAGGTGGGGTGCGCTGTCGGCTGTCGTTTTTGCGCGACCGGGCAGCAAGGGTTTGTCAGGAATTTGAGCATGGGTGAAATTCTACAGCAGATCTTGTTTTTCCAGCGCCGTTTCCGCGGGGAGATGGCAGTGCCGGGGAAAGGCGAAAAACCGGCCTGGGTGACCAATATCGTATTCATGGGGATGGGCGAGCCGCTGGCCAATTATGATAATGTTTGCCGTGCCATCGCTGTGCTAAATTCGCCGAAGGGGCTGGGGCTGGGGTTCCATCAGGTAACGCTGTCAACCGCGGGGCTCGTGCCGCAAATAAGACAGATCACTGAAGAAAAACTGCAGTTTCAGCTGGCGGTTTCCCTGCACGCAGCTAATGACGAATTGCGCAACCGGCTGGTGCCGATCAACCGTAAATATCCGCTGGAACAATTGATCTCTGCGTGTAAAGGGTACGTTAAAAAAACAAGCCGTAACATCTTTATTGAATATGCCCTTTTCGCTGGAATAAATGACGCAATGAAAGACGCCGATGAATTGATTCGCCTGCTGGACGGTTTGCAGTGTTCGATCAACCTGATTCTCGGTAATTCGGTACCCGCAAGTGACTTCCGTCCCTCTCCACGCGAGAAAGCGCTTGTTTTTCAAAAGAAGTTAATTGCCAGCGGCACCCGGACGATGCTGCGGGTCTCACGGGGCGCGGATATTGAAGCCGGCTGCGGACAGCTGAGAAGCCGGCGGCTAGCTAATCAGGCTCATGCTTGACGGATCTGATTATTCCGCTGAGTGCGCGTTCATGGTTTACGTGCGCCGCTTTACTCCAGCTTCCTTAGTTTCGGCACCATGAAGAAAATCAGAACCGTTGCTCCAGCCAGTATCAGCGCCATCCCGCCGATTGTCCACTGGATACCGATTGCTTCAGCAATGAACCCGCTGGCAAAAGTCATCAGTCCGCCAAGTCCGGCGCTGATTAAAATAATACTCAATACACGTCCGCGCTGCGCGGGTTCGGCGTTTGTCTGCAGTAATATCATTGCGACGGTAATTTGTCCCATGGTTCCTGCCCCCATGAACAACATCAAAGTTAGTGAAAATTGAAAAGAAGTCGAGAATGCAAAGACCGCCTGGGTCAGCCCCAGGACTAAACCGGTGCCTAACATGATCAGGCTGCGTTTTTTCGTTGCCAGCGAAGCGATCCACAAGACGATCATCAATGACCCGGCTGCTTTAAAACCTTGCAGTAATCCGAGTCCCGTAGCGCCGACTTTCAAAATACTATCCGAATAGACTGAAATCATCGCACTCAACGGTAAAACAACCATACTGCAAAGCAGAGTGAAAATAATGATCCAGAGGAGTGCGGTATTGTCTTTAACGTATTTCAATCCTTCGATCATATCGGCTAATACATTCCCTCTTCTATTGGAAGTGACCTCACCGGCAGGTATGAAATTGGTCACGAAGATCGAGATCAGATAAAGTCCGCTGATCGTCAGGAACACAGCTTCAAAATTGATCTTGTCGATGAGAAAACCCCCGGCCGCCGGAGAGAGCATCTGGAAAATATTCATCCCGATGGTGTTTAAAGCGGTGGCATTAGCCACTTTTTCTTTATTTACCAGTTCAGGAATAATTGACAGGCGGGCAGACCATAATAAGGACGAGGTCATTCCCTGAATAGAGGAGGCCGCAATCAGTATCCACCATGAACCGGGGTGGGCATTACTCAAGTAACCGGTTTTCAACAAAATGGCGATGGTTATTGCCGGCGCTGTTGCGATGACCTGTCCGATCTGTATTAATCGTTTCTTGGGATAGCGGTCTACCACTACCCCGATAAATAGAGCCACGAGCACTTGTGGAATAGAGGTAGCCAGCGCCATTGTGCCGAGTAAAGCTGTTGAGCCGGTCAGCCGGTAGAGCAGCAGGCCTTGCACCACGGTCTGCATGCTGAGGGCCGCCCATTGCCCGACCATCCCCAAAAAATACATCCGGAAGGTGGCAGCTTTCAGGGAGTCAAAAGTCTTTAAATTTCTGAGACTCATCGCAAGCCACCATCCTCAGCTCAAAAAAGATATAATGCAATGTTATCATAATAACTATATATTTTGTCCACCCTGGCTGATTATAGGTATCAGGCACGGATGCTGTTGTTATGTTCGTTTAATTGATAAGTCAATAGAGCAGGGAATATAATTGCTTCAGTCAGTCCGTGGGGCCTGGCATTGTTTTTTAGTTCGACTTGCAGGGAAGGCGGGAAGTAATGGTTATTACAAACACAGAAAGCAACAAGCAGGTTGGTGATATCATCCGGTATACTACCTGCAGCGAACACTGTTTGAACATGTGCATCATTAAAGTGCGCATCAGGGACGGACGGATTCGGGCAATTGAACCGGATGACACGATCAATCCCGGCATCGCGCGCGAGGATGGGCATGTACCGGATGAATTGATCGATAAATGCATGATCATTAACCGTCCGTGCACAAAGGGATATGCGCACATCCGCAATCTGTATGACCCTAACCGCGTGATCTATCCCATGAAACGCGTGGGGGACAAGGGCGGCGGTAAATGGGAGAGAATTTCATGGGATGAGGCGCTGGACACTATTGCCAACAAACTAAAAGAGTGTAAGGAAAAATACGGCCCGCTGTCGATTGGCGATGTCGGGGAAGGTTTTATGCTCAGTTCCTGGTTTGGCGCGGGGGTCGGGGATTGGGGCGATCACTCCCGGCAGGGTGTCGCTGAGCCGGAGCGGTGGGTAACGGGCAAGGATGGCCACGAAGACCGGCAGGATGAGGGTAATTTACTAAAATCTAAACTCATTGTGTTGTGGGGATTCAATCCGGGGACAACCCTCAGTAATCATGTCGTTTATACGCTAATGCGTGCCAGGGAACGCGGCATCCCGATTATCTCGATCGAGCCGCGCCTTACGCCAACCGCCGAGACTGTTGCCAGCCAGTGGATCCCGATACGCCCGACCACGGATGTAGCGATGATGATCGCGATGGCTAATGTCTGGTTCAAGGAAGACCTTTGCGATAAAGGATTCACCAAAAAGTGGGTTGAACCTGAAGGATTGCGGCGCTGGCAGGAATATGTGTTGGGCACGTACGACGGCATCGACAAGACGCCGCAGTGGGCGGAAACGATCTGTGGTGTGCCTGCGGAGACGATCACGGAATTTGCCCGATTGTATGCCCGCAGTAAGCCGGTCAATTTAAATACCGCCTGGTCGCTCGGACGTCAGTTCTTCGGCGAGAACGGGATCAGGGCGGCGATGTACCTGCAGGCGCTGACAGGTAACACGATGTCTCCGGGCGGCACGGCTTCGGCGGAAACATCCTGCGAATTCGGGCAACACGAGCCAACCATACCGAAGCCGACTGTAGACTGGCAGAAAAAGCCCGGAACATACCAGACGCCGTCTTTGATGGCCCATTTCAAGT
Source organism: Dehalococcoidia bacterium (assembly GCA_003153075.1). The sequence continues at coordinate 7,866 of PMBW01000091.1, forward strand.
GGCCGGAAGCCGTCGTTTTACGGGAAAAGCTGGATAACGGTGAGATCAGCACAGCTGAATACAACCGCGTTATCGGTAATGCTCCCGGAAATCCCGCTCCCAATATCAAGATATTGATCTTGCAAACATCTAATCCTGTGATGACTCACCCGGATGTCAATACCAATATCAAAGCCTTGAAGAAACTGGAGTTTAGCGTGGTATTCTCCTACCACCTTGATAATCCTACGGCCAGATACGCCGATATCATCCTGCCGCAAATGCACAGGGCGTTTGAGGGCAGAGATGTAAATCTGCGCGGTGTGCGTTCGCCTGACCTGTTCAGCCGGGAAACTCCCAACCTGAACGGCAATTTTTTCGTCTACAAGCAAAAGTGCGTCGACCCGCCGGGAGAAGTCAAAGCGCGGGGATGGATATGGGTACAGATCGCAAAGAGATTGGGTTTCGCGGAGCAGTTTGCCCCGCGCCTGGCGAATGTTCCCGATGACAAATGGGACGAAGCTGTCGATGAACTGCATCATGAGGCCTATGATAAGTGGAGAATAAGGAAAGAGATTGCCCCCTTGCACCCGCCAGATTGGGAGGAGTTCCAGAAGAAACCAGTCTTCCGCTGGGAAGATAAGGAACCCTATTATACGTACAAAAACGCGATCGAGCGCGGGGAAAACCCATTTGCCGGAACAGAATCGGGCAAAATAGAGTTTTACTCTAAAGAAGTGGCTGCCAGCTCCGGTGCTGCCGGTAATAAGATACCCGGCAATGCTAAAGCAAACGGTCGCTACGGCGGCGGTAATCTGCCCCCGATGGCTGAAATGATAAAAGGAGGCAATGCTACTTATCACAGTAAGGACCTGGTGAAATATCCGCTGCTGATGTCGTCGCCCCACGGCCTCTACCGTATCCATTCGTTATTAGACAATCAGCCGTTACTGCGGGATTGCTACCGGCACGCGGTCTGGATCAGCGCCGCCGAGGCCAAAGCGCGCGGAATAAAAGATGACGATCTGGTCCGTGTTTTTAACGACCAGGCCGAAATAAT
>PMBW01000044.1 GCA_003153075.1 Dehalococcoidia bacterium
ATGACCAGTATCACTCAGCATTGGGGTGAAAACGGAACGCCCGGCTGGATACCTCAGGACGTGAATAACGACGGCATAATAAATTCTCTGGACATGATAATCGTTGGACAGCACTGGACACCATAGGGGACTTTTATGAAAACTTCTTATAGTAGAAAACTTGTTGAATATTCGTTCATTGTCGCTATTTTAGCTGCAAGTGCCACCATCCCTGTTTCAGTTTTTGCTGCGGGAGCTGCTATTGTTAGCGTTTCACCCGCAACTCAAATTGTAAGCGCCGGTTCTCAATTTACTTTAAATATTACTGTGCAGCCGAACAACGCTGTGGCCGGCGTTCAATTCAATCTATCTTTTAATCCGGCATTTATTACCGCCAATGGTGTAAGCGAAGGCAATTTGTTGAAACAAAACACTGCGAGCACATTTTTTACTCCGGGCACGATAAATAATGCTGCAGGGACCGTAACAGGTGTAGCCGGCGCAATCACGTCGCCCGGGCAAACCGTTTCTACGACAGGGACTTTTGCCAGTATCACTTTTACTGCCGGGACAACCAAAGGTAACAGCAGCTGCATCCTTTCCAGTGTTATCGTTGGCGATATCAACGGACAAGCCCTGACTGTCAGTTTAGTTAACGGTCAGGTCTCCGTTGACCACACTCCTGTACTTGCGGCGATCGGCAACAAGACAGTGAACGAGGGCACAGCACTTAGCTTCACTGCTACTGCTACCGATGCAGATGGAGACTCCCTGACATACGCTGCCTCTAACCTGCCTACAGGAGCAGTTTTCAACTCCTCCACGCACAGTTTTTCATGGACGCCGACATACAGTCAAGCCGGTTCCTATCCGAATATACACTTCCAGGTCTCCGATGGGAGCTTGACCGCATCCGAAGATATCACTATCACGGTGAACAACATTAATCGTGCTCCGGTGCTCACTGCCATCGGGAACAAGACGGCGAACGAAAATTCGCTCCTGAGTTTTAGTGTCACGGCGTCAGATCCGGACGGTGATGCCCTGACCTACTCAGCCTCTAACCTGCCCACCGGTGCGGGTTTTAACACCTCTACTCAGCTTTTCACATGGACGCCAACCCACAGCCAAATAGGCACTTATCCCAATGTCAGCTTCCAGGTTTCCGATGGGACTCTGAACGCTTCAGAAAACATAACCATAACCGTAGCGTCCGTTTATGCGGCATCGGATGTCAACATGGACGGCTCGGTAAATGTCCTGGATTTGACCCTGGTCACCCAGCACTTCTCTGAAACCGGCGCCGCAGGTTGGATCAGGCAGGATACCAACGGCGATGGCGTAATAAATGTTCTGGATTGTATAGTAATCGGCCAACATTGGTCCGCTTAATTCTCAGGTGAAAAATGAAATTTATAAATCGTCTTGATGTTTTGATAATTACACTCATTGGCTTGAGTATGGTTGTGCCTTTATTTCAACCTGGTTTTCAAAGTATGGCTGCAGGGAACGCGGTTACCACTGTATCCGCTTCTGCACAATCAGTCAATTCAGGTCAGCAATTCACTGTTAGCATTAATATTCAACCCAATAACCCGATTGCGGGAGCCCAATGTAGTCTAACTTATAATCCGACACTCGTTAGCATCAATAACATCGCCGAAGGTAATCTTTTAAACGGGAATGGGGCGGGCACCTATTTCATGGCAGGTACAATCAATAATACAGCCGGCACAGTTACCGGGATAGCAGGCGCGATCATCGGTTCAGGAAACACTGTATCCGCTGCCGGCACCTTCGCAGTAATTACCATGACAGCACACACAACCGGCGGCACGTGTCCTTTTAACCTGAATAATGTCATCATCGCTAATAGCAGCGGGCAATCCGTTCCTGTAACCCTGGTCAATGGGCAGGTAGTCGTAAATGGAGCGACGACAACAACGACGACGACTACTAACACAACGACTACAACGACAACGACGACAACAACTACTACCGCTCCACCTCCACCATCAGGCGGCAGTGGNNTCCCTGGAGCGATGATAAAAAAATCGTCCTGGTTGTCAATACCGGGACTACAGCGCTTACCTCTGCCGGCGCGCCGTTAACACAGATAAGCATTCAACATATGAATGTAGCGCCAGCCTTCGCGGCAGGAGCCGGAATGGTCTCTTTGGGTTATAATTTTCTGCCATCGGATGCAACTATCAATCCGTCCAGTGTTGCCAGATTTCAATACGACCCGGTAAAAATACCGGAAGGCGTGGAAGAAAACAGCCTTCTGGTTGCGTATTATGACACTTCACTTAATAAATGGATTTCATTGCCATCTGACGTAGATACATTGAATCATTTCATTACCGCGCAAATTTCGCGTTTTTCATTTTATGCAGTCACCTATGGTATAAAAAACGCGGCGCCGGCCATAACAACGACTGCCGCTCCCACCGTGTCCTCTACTGTAACGACATCAACGGCACCTGCACGGACTTCAACAACGGTTACCAGTACCACAACGTCACCCGAAAAAACAACAGCTACAACTCTAACCGAAACAACGTCTGCTGCTGCCGTTATACCGGTTTCGACAACTGCCAGCTCCACAACCACGACAACCCAGGCTCCGCGAGTAGTAAGATTGTCTCTTTTAGCAATAACGATCGGTGTGGATGTTATTCTGATCGCCGGTGTGGTCGTGATAATATTATTAATACGTCGTGGTATGCTTAAGAACAGCCGCGGGAAATAAACATTTAAATAACTGGTTTAAAATGTACTTTCCCCGATATGGTAAAATAGGGAAATTCAATCAGCCGGTATTTTTTTCTTATTGTTTCAGGGTTCCTGGTTTAATTAAGCTATTTGACTTAATTTGGGGGGATAGTTCGGATGTTTTCCAACCGGCGGACCAGGTTCGCTTTGATCATTCTGGCAAGTCAGTTATTGCTTATCGCATTGGCCATCGTTATGATGGTGGAAATGATCCTGATTGCCACAAACGGATTGGTGCAGTTCGTGGAAAACAATCCGATGATTTTAGCAATAGAAATAATTTTAACCGTATTAATTACCGCATTTGGAATTTTTGTTTTTATTCTTCAATTGAGAAGATTAGGTGAAAAACGACAAGACGACCGTCGGAAATAGACGGCCTCAAACAAAATTAAAATGAAACTTCGCCATTCTACAGTAGCAACTCTACGAGTAAAAGCGTTGTGTTCCGGTGTTAATCTCAGATTGTTGTTGATTAGTGATTTTAGTACCGGAGTTATAGTTATTTTGAACTGCAGTAAGTGATGGTTTCCGCGAGAATATCGAGCATCCGGAACAGTAGCCTTCCTGACAAAACCGATCTGTGATAACACAGAATGAACCTTTGTGATAATCCGAATTCACCATGAATTCTCCCCTTGTCGATCTGTTTTAAAATATCCCTTTTAGTATTTTTTAGCTAAATATCCTGGCTGTTACCCGTCCTGTTATTTCATCAGGACTAATTTCTCATTCCAAATTTGAACATGCAATAATACACAAAACTCTTCATATAATTATTCATCAACTTTTCCATGATATTAGCGCATTTGGGGGGATTTGTCAATAGCTTTTTGAAACAATGTAGCAAAAAACAGAATGAATAATAATATAATCAGTAAATTGGATACTTGAATGGAATTAGTGACAGTACATCGGTATTTTACCTGTACCGCAGAACAACAAATCAGCTATCACAACAGAACATTTGTTATCATGTTTTTCTGTTGATAGAAAGGTAAGCAATAAAACCGAAAAATGATAACACCGAAATGACGATACCGGCCAAACGGTCTTTCGGAATGGGCATTTCAAAAGAGATCGAGGTGGCATTTTGCAAGGGAACCACGTAAATCATCCCCGGACCGGCGAAATAATAATCAACTTTTCGGCCGAGGTTGTCTTTGATTACCCATGACGCCATGTAAGACTCTTTCCAAAGTACGCGTTTATCATCACCAAGTGGCAGCACAAACTTATTTGCCTGTTCCCACGTTCCGGTGAGAGCGCCGTAACTCGCCGGATTATTAAAGGCAACAATACGGGCATCATCGACTTTAAACAGTCTTGTGCCGGCATCAGATTGAGAAAGAGGGTTATCGTTGAAGTATATTGTTATCGTATCAACAGAAGTTATCTTCTCGCCTTCTTTCCATTGAAAATAACTTAGCGGTAAAGTGAAGTCTTTCCAGCCGTTCCATTCATTGTCAGGGAGATCATAGTAGAGGTATCCGGCCTTGCCTTTCTGTTCAAAAGCCACCCCGATGGTTACGGGTTTTCCATCACTCCATAATGATAGTTTTACAATTCCGTTAGCATCGGCTGCCGCCGTTTGTGAAAGCGGAAACGACCAATTAACCTGGTTATGTTCTATTTTATTATTTGAAAGAAAGTTTAGGGAAGCAACTACTTTGTTTGAAATATCAGGTTGTTTGGAATTATCGGAAATTTCACCGGTTATACCCTGGGTAGTATATGAAATGCGTGAAGAATCGAGCCCTCCGGTTATCTGTTTTAATGTGAATTCGGGAGCAATCGTTTCCGCTAACAGGATAGCGCCGGTAAGTGAATCGCTTTTTACCAATTCATCCAGTGACATACCCGCAATTGCCAGTGTACCCCGGCCCACAGGGGTCCGGTAAACAAGCGCGCCTTCGGGAGCATCCGCTAAAACATCACTGCCTTCGGGTACGGTCAGGGGTAATGCTTTAACCTGAAAAGTAAGTCCGCTATTTTTGATATTTACATTTAATTCTCGCTGCGCCGTGTTATTGGCTCCGGTTACCACCAGATGGCCGCCAGCCGATACATATTTATCCAG
>PMBW01000138.1 GCA_003153075.1 Dehalococcoidia bacterium
ATCATGTGAGCGTAATAGCCAGTAGTATTGAGGCTGTTTGCAGCGTGAAACCTATCTTTTTTTGTTATGCTTCGTTATACTATATGCACGGGGTAAAACCCGAGAAAGTTTGATAAAATAGCGAACTAAAACCTGGTCAGGCTGAGAGGGAATTTATCTAGTGCAAGAAGAATTAGACCTTGTCCAACGGGCACGGCAAGGCGAAAAAGAGGCATTTGCCCAATTATATGAAAGTCACTTTGATAAAATATTCCGTTATGTGGTTCTAAAGATAAGGAATCAGGCGGAGGCAGAGGATATGACTCAGCAGGTTTTTATCAAGGCGTATGAGTCAATCGGCTCTTACCAGTCGCAGGGTGTGCCGTTTACTGCCTGGCTTTTCCGTATTGCGCATAACCAGATGGTGGATTACGTGAGAAAACAAAGTAAAAAACAGACAGTGCCGTTGGATGAATCGCTGCAGATACAGGATGACTGCGATGTGGAACATGAAGTGGAAACGAAAATAGAGATGGAAAAAGTAGCGCTGGCAGCGAATAAATTGACCGAAGCACAGCGAGAAGTGATCAGCCTGCGGTTTGCCGGCGGCCTTTCAATAACAGAGGCAGCAAAGACGATGAGGAAGAGCGAGGGCGCGATCAAAGCTTTGCAGCACAGCGCGATCCTGGCTCTGCGTAAAACACTGGTGGGGGGAGTGAACGGTGGGAACTAACAAACAATTCGATAATATTTTAAACGAATGCCTGGAAAAGCTGATCACCGGACAGGAGACGGTTGAGCAGTGCCTGCAGCGTTATCCTCAATATGCTGCCGAACTGGAACCGCTTCTCCGCACAGCTTCGATGGTAAATAAAGCGGTTGATGTTAAACCTACCGCAGAATTCCGGGCCAAAGCCCGTTATCAGATGCAATTAAAGATGGCGCAATCCAGCGTTCCAGTCAGAGCACCAAACCGAGCTGCCAGATATGTGCCGCGCTGGGCTGTTGCGGTCGGCACGGTGATACTGGTTTTTGTGCTGGGCGGCGGCACCGTATTAGCCTCTAACGGAGTGATGCCGGGAAACCTGCTCTACGGCGTAAAATTGGCCAAAGAGACTGTACAGGTGAAATTAGCCGGTTCAACGGAAAAGAAAACCGAATTGTACGTTACGATGGCATCCAACCGGGTTGCGGAAATTTCCTGGATGGCCAGTAATAATCAAACCCAGAATATGGAAGCGGCGGCCGTGCGCCTGGATAATTACTATAACCAGATCGGTAAACTAGCAATGGCGGGGAATAATGCGATTATGTATTTCGGCGATTCGAATATGACAAATGGTGGAGCGATCTATAAAAGCCAGACCGGTTCATTGCCACAGTCTACTACCACCGAGATATCAGGCGCAGGTAAAAGCGCGCCGCCGATCCCCGGGGCAAGTACAAACACAGGTACTCCGACGGTTACTCCCACTGTTACGACTACTGTAGCCCAAACTACGACCACGACTACTGCATTGGCAGCAATTTTACCTGCAACGGCTCCTCCGACCACGGTTGTTACCACTACCAATGCCGGTGTGACGATGACTCCCCTAACGCTGCCCGCGCCGACAAGCACTGTAATCACTATCACGCAGCCGATAACAACTTTTATTGTTACTGCTCCGGCCGGCTCCTCCCGGTTGGGCAGTCAAGACATTTTTAGCGGCAACAATAATAAGGTAGCTACCAATAACGGTCTGACATTAAGCGCCAGCAATTATACGAGTTTGATGAATATCCTCCTTTATAATTCGGTGACCCAGCCGGGTGAAATTCAGAAGTTGCTAGATTCCGATAAAGTCCCCGAGAGCGTTAAACCGGCCCTGCGGCGGGCGCTGGCCGCATCGATCATTAATTATCAAAACGCTATCGGTAATTTCAGCGCTCCCGGCAATAATTCCAACACTCCGGGCAATCCGTAAGGCTGAAACTCCGTAATTATTATCTTCGTGATCATTCGCATGTTAANNACTAGTAGACAACAATATATAAGGAGTGTGTGAAATGAAGAAAAGATTTTTATTATTATTCGCAGGGATTGCGATTCTGATGCTGACGGCCGGCCTGCTGGTAGGCTGCCAGCCGTCCGTATCTGCTGCGGCCGGAGCCAATCAACAAACCGGGATCTTCGTATCCGGGGAGGGGAAGGTCACCGTCACGCCGGACGTGGCGAATATTCAACTTGGCATCCAGGCGCAGGCAAAAACAGTTGCGGATGCGCAGAATCAGGCCGTGAAGGCGATGAATGATGTAATGGCTGCTCTCACGGGCAACGGAGTGGCGCAAAAGGATATTCAGACTCAGTATTTTAATATCCAGCAGACAACCACCTATGACAATGTCAAACAGCAGCAGATCGTTACTGGCTATGAAGTCAGTAATGTTGTTAGTGCCAAAGTCAGGGACGTGACCAAAGCCGGGTCCGTCATCGATGCGGTCACCGCGGCAGGTGGCGATCTAACCCGCGTGAACAGCATCCAATTCTCGCTGGATAATCCGACCGCTGCTAATGACAAAGCCAGAGAAATGGCGATGGCCGATGCCAAAGACACCGCAACACAACTGGCGAAACTGGCCGGCGTAACGCTGGGGAAACCGATTTCTATCTCGGAGAACAATACTTCCGTACCGTTGTACGCGCCGGTGGCCGCGAAGAGCCTCTCTACCGCGCAGTCCACACCGATAAGCGCCGGGGAATTGGATATCACCCTCTCGGTGCAGGTAGTTTACGCGATCCAGTAAATTAACATTTCCGGAGACCGGCGGCGTTAGGGGATTAGCGTCATATTGCGGGATGGGGGATGATAAAACAGACGACGGGGGGTAAAAGTCCCGGCAAATACCACTGACGCTAAGATCAGAAAATAAAGCCGGTTAAAAAAGGCGGCCGTTCAGTGATGAATGACCGCCCTTTTT
>PMBW01000235.1 GCA_003153075.1 Dehalococcoidia bacterium
GAAGCCGGGTACCGTCCGCAATTACATGAATGTGTGACCTGCCATAAGATACTGGAACCGGTCACTAATTCGTTCTGCTCCCGCGTGGGAGGGACATTGTGTCCGGCCTGCGGTATGAGTCAGCCCTTCTCCCGCCAGATATCAGTAGATGCGTTGAAGGTGCTGCGTTTTATCCAGCGGAATGATTACGGGGCAGTCGGACGATTGAAGATAAACGCCGCTTTATCGAGGGAACTGGAGGATATTACCCGCAGCTATCTGAAATACCTGCTGGAGCGGGATGTCCGGTCGGCGAACTGGTTGGATGAACTCAAAGAACAGATGAAGCATATGGGAAGTTTGAAACCTGTAAAGCCGGCGGATGATTAATAATACAGAAAAATGTCGGTGATAATCCATATGACGGGGCGTTAACGATTTAACCACCTGCTTTCAATCCAAACTGCGTGTTATAATTAATAGAGTGAAAGATTATTACAGGATCCTCGGCGTTGAAGAAAATGCCGGCCTTGACGATATAAAGAACGCTTTCCGCAAACTTGCTTTCAAATACCACCCGGATAAAAACCCGGGGAATGAAAAGCAGGCTGAAGAGAAGTTCAAAGAGATCAATGAAGCCTACAGCATCCTGGGCGATGCCGGTAAGCGGCAGCAATATGACTATGCCAAAAAGAGCGGTTTTACGGGTACCGATTATCCGGGTGTAAACTATACCCAGTCCGATATCTTCCGTAACGCTTTCTCCGACCCGGCTACCATCCAAGAACTGAACCGGATGTTCCAGCAGCTGGGCCTCAGATTTGACCAGGATTTCCTCAACCGCACTTTTTTCAGCGGCAACGGCGTCGTTTTTCAATTCTATTCGACACCACGCGGCGCCCGTCAAACGGTCTACCGGTATGGAAATGGTACCGGAAACGTCGCAGGGAATACAGACGGAAATATAAACGGCAAAATAAACGAGCAGCTAAACGGGAATGCAAATGGGAACTCAAACGGTGTCCCGCCGCAGTTTTTTAATTCCGTTGCCCCCGATAGAAAGCTCGGATTCTTCGAAAAATTAGAGATCAAAATGGTGAACTGGTTCACCAGGTTCACTTTAAAGACGCTCTTTGGGGTGGATGTGCAAAAACCGGGTATCGACATCCGCCAAAATTTCAAACTGTCTGCCGATGAGGCTTTTGCCGGCGGAGAAAAGACGGTTACGCTGAAAACCGGACGCGGAAGGAAGAAACTGGCGGTGAATATCCCGTCCGGTGTTAAAACCGGTAACAGCATCCGGCTACGGGGTATGGGGAAGAAAGGCGGCGACCTCTACCTGGACGTGAAGGTCAAAGAATAGCGGCGGAAATCCGAAATACTAATATCGAAATACTAAATAAATTCAAATATTAAAAACTATTCCATTCCAGCGCAGGCTTGAAGTCATCCCCATTTCAGACGAACTCATAATAAATTATTCCCCTCAGTTCCTTCCACAAGAAGGAGCGTCGCAAGCATTTCACCTTAAGAGACTCAAAGGGAACTAACGAAAATTGAAATTATCACTCTCCCTCATGTAAGAGAGAATTTAGTCATTTTCAGACAACGTTGATGAAGATTTGCGGGATGCTGTAAGCTGGTTGTTATTTGGGGTTTTTAAAATTGTTTAGGATTTAGTGCTTCGAATTTAGTTTTTCCCGAAGGGTTTTATTCCCTTCTGACTACCATTTTCGCCAGGTCCCAGCAGTACTCGTAAATGTGCAGGCCTTTGCTCATGACGACCATTTCGCCGTCATCAACACCGATTTCGGAGGCCATGTATTCTTTGAGCAACTGGATGGCAGCCAGATTAGAGGGGAAGCCTGCCCACAGGTCCCACGAGCGGAAGTAGATGTAGAAATCGAGTTTATTATTGCGGATGCGGGTATCGATACCGCGTAAACAGGGCGGGTCGGTCAGATAGATCGCCTTTGGTTCACCCACGGTCATGTAAGCCTGGTTGGTATTGTGGCCGTCGGTCTTGTACATACGGATAACTTCGGCGATCTGTTTTTCCAGATACTGGCCGTAGGTATACTGTTCACCTTCGGCGCGGTGTTCGGTCATCAGATAAGGCAGGTAGTTGTTAATATATTCCATGGTACTGGGCGCGGGAACGCCCTGGGGAACATCGGGTATCAACGGACGGGTGCCCGGATATTTGATGTGCGCGACAAAGAAATCGAGCTGCTTGCGGCGCTGCCCCTTATAACTGCCNNTCATAGCCGTCACTCAGGGTTTTACTGAGACAAAGAAACCAGGCTTCGGAAAGGTCGCGCGCTTCGATCACTGAAATTTGCACTTTTCTATTCTAACACTTCGCCGTTATTTCCGAAAGAGGCTGAGGAACCTGTCTTCGTATTCGGGGAAAATGTTCCAGCGGTCGAGTTCATCTTTTAAAATACGGGGGTCAACCTCACCGACGGCGGCCTGCAGGAACATGCCGTCGATCCTGGCCCTGGCATCGGCGGGAATACCCTGCTCATCCATTGCCAGTAAGCCGCGGGCATTCATTTGCCGGACATTATCGCCCACCGAACGCTGCGTCATCTCAAAAATAAATTTGATCAGCGCAATATCCCACATTTCATCCATCCCTTTAATGATGGTAGTCAGCGGGTCGCCGCGCCGGTCGATGTCTCCATTCAGTTTCGCCACGACCGACGGCAGATTGTCCGAGACGATGTTCATCTCTTTCGGTTCGTTGCGGTAGGCATATAAAAGCCCCTGGGCGCTGTGCCCGTAGGTCCTGATCAGGGTATCGAAGTAATGCCGCGCGGTTTCGCTGAATCCTTCCAAGGAAGCCAGATAGTAGGGTGTGACGATCCGGGGTTTTTCGGCGATAACGCGGCCTTCGCGGATCACGGTTTCAGAGGTGTTCGGGACAAGCTCTTTATACGCCGGTTCGGTAACCAGGTAATAATAGATATTGGTCGTGCCGAAAGTGGTCAGGCTTTGCTTCGGCGCGCGGAGAATCTCGGTCTGCGCTACCGCTGCCTGGATTTTTACATCATCAATATCCATTGCTACCCCACCCCTGACGCCGCTTTAGTTAATTGCCTGCAGTTCGTGCTTGTATTCGTTCAGATGCTGAATGTACTGCTCATCTAAACGGATCAGCATTTTCCGCCATTCTTCCTGGAATTGCGGCTGCCGCTCCACGTCGATATTATTCATGCGGGCAGTCTGACCCTGCTGCTGTAAGGCCTGCTGCAGTTTCATCGCAAATTGGGCTTTTACCTGCTCATACGCCTCTTTTTTCTGTGCTTCACCCTGTTCGGTGTAGTGGTTAAAGATATACCTGATTTTACTGAAAACGTTCTCAAGGCCTTTTTTGTCTTTCTTGATTGCGCTGAGCCC
>PMBW01000205.1 GCA_003153075.1 Dehalococcoidia bacterium
GACTTAGAAGAAAATCGGAGGTCCTTCCGAAGGCCTCAGCCGAAGGTACTTTACGGAGCAGTTCGGAGTAAAGTATAGGAGCAGCTAAAAAGGATAGACCGCAACCGAAATGTACGCCCTTGAGCCTGCAGACGAAATACTTTTAACGTCAAGGAAAAATGTACGGGAGAGAGTTAGAGAGATGGGGTTAGCTGCCAGTTTTAAAAAGGAGTAACTTCTCATGGGCAATAAACTGCCTTTGCCTCAAGCTAAACCGGAAGATGTGGGCATGTCCGCAGAGCGGCTGGCCCGGATCCGTCCGGCAATGCAGCGGTTCATCGATAATAACCAGATCCCGTGCGCTGTTACTTTAGTGGCGCGGGAAGGTAAAATAGTCCATTTTGAAGCTCAGGGATACGCAGATTGTGAGACGAAAAAACCATTAACTAAAGATGCTATTTTCCGGCTCTATTCAGATACCAAACCAATCACCGGCGTCGCGGCCATGATCCTGCAGGAAGAAGGTTTGCTGAACCTGAACGACCCCGTTTCCAAATATCTTCCCGTTTTCAAAAATCCGCTGGTCGTCACCGCCGCCCGCAGCCGTCCCGGCCCGCCGGAAATATCCAATACCTTACCCGCCCGGCGCGAAATCACCATCCGCGATTGTTTAGCGAACACCACGGGGCTGGCAACGTTTCGAAAAGCGCCGCACTGGATGACTTCAAAATTCAAAAAATACATCGATGAATCGGGGTGGGACATCTCGGTTAGTATCGATACGGCGCCTCGTATCGGTTACCGTGAAAGGGTAGAGGCGCTTGCCCACATTCCTCTCTGCGCTGAACCGGGAACGGAATTTGAATATCATATCGGCTATCCGGTTATGGGCATCATCATCGAAACCATTACCGGCAAAACACTGGAAGAATTTTTCCAGGAACGGATCTTCCGGCCGCTGGGGATGAAAGATACCTCGTTTTATCTCGAAAAGACAAAACTTAAACGGTTCCCAAACAGTTACAGGTCAAAGTACGAGAATGGAGAATGGGGTATCGCGGTCTTCGACCGGGCCGAAACCAGTGAAAAAGTCACCGGGCCGAAGATCCATTTCGGGGCCGGAGGGGATCTGGGCGGGGCATTATCTACAATTGCCGACTATGCCCGCTTTGCGCAAATGCTTCTTAACGGCGGAGAGATTGACGGTGTGAAGATTTTAAGCCGCAAATCGGTCGAAATAATGACTTCCGACCAAACCGGCGGAGCCGGTACCGATCTGGGGCCGGGCATTGGCTTCGGCATCGGGGTAGAAGTCTACCACAGCGGNNATTTTCTTCGCCGACCCCAAAGAAAAACTGCTGGCAATCTGTTTCACGCAGAAAATGATTTCCAATGCGTTCGTCCGGGAATATAACGCCCCGACCGCTCCCGACCACACTTTCCTGGAAGTATTCGAAAAGCTGGTTTACCAGGCTTTATTGTAGAATAAAATTGACCGCGAAGGTTGAAACGATGGATAAAAAAGTATTTACAAAAAACTGCGAATTAACTGTCGAAGACGCGATCGCCTGGAACAACTACTACCTGGAAAACAGCCCGCAGTGGAAAAAGAACTGGATATTGATTCGTATGGTGTTTATGCCGGTGATGGCCGCGTGTTTTATCGTCAGCCTCATATATTTGATCACCAGTAATGACAAAGGCCTCGTCTTAAGCACTTTAATCGGCGGCGGCATCGGGATTATCATCGGCGCAGGCGGTTTCCTGTATTATTTCTTCTACCCCGGCATATTAAAACGCAGGATTAGAAAAAGCGCGCACCGGGTTTACAATCATCAAAACAACTTCATCGGGAACCATAAATATACCGTTTCGGCAGAAGGTATCAGCGATAACGAGGATGCGCTGGTGAAATGGACGGCAGTTGAAGATATCGTGCAGACGGATACGCATTTGTTTATCCTGGTGCACCCGAAAAAAGCCCTGATCATACCGAAGCGCGCTTTCCCCGATGGTGCAGCGCTGAACCGTTTCACCGGTGATGTCAATACAATGCTCGAGGCAAGCCGGAAAACCGGTTAGCGGCTTTCAGATATTCCCGGCCACCTTCAGCAGTAAGGTTGCGATCGTTTTGCGTTCTTCGGGTGAGGCAGTTTCCCACAGCGATTCCAGAATCAGTTCTTCTCCGGAAGCTGTGCACACTTTTTTAGTTAAAAATTCATCCAATTGCTTCAACAGTAATTGCACTGTTTCATCCTTATAATAGGCATGGCTGCTCTCGATGACCTTTTTCAACCCGCTGCGCCAATCAGCCCAACCCCTGGAATAATCCAGTAATTGTATACATTTGCTTGTTTCGTTCATCTTTGCCATCCTGTCCGTCCCTCCTCTTTTTATGCTCTATATTTGGTCGATTTTTCTTGTTCGTAGACGCGATCAAATGGAGTAATAACCTTAATATCAGGATTTACCGTTTCGCCTATCAAGGATATCAACCTGATACTGATTTCCGCCCAATCACGCAACTTCGATTTGTCCATAACTAAAGATGAAGCATCCTCCGGTTCTCCCCTTGTGGATAAAAGTAACGAATGCAAAATCTGTTGTCTCGATGCCGGGGTAGTTTTTTTCATCATTTCATTAAACAAATCATCAAATAGTATAGTTTTTGTCTCTTTTGTTTCGTTTTTGGTTTTTATCGCTTCGGCTTTTTCAATTAAAGCAACTAACATTTGTTGAGCAAAAGTAGAAGGCCCAAGATTATACTGGTTTGCTAAATCCCTTAATTGCGTTAATTCTTTTCCTGATAAACGGACAGATAAAAAAGAAGAACGATTCTCTTTTGAAACAGGTTTATTTATTCTTCCTTTCACCCCTTCTGCTAAAGGTCCGCGCGCTTCCCAGTACTCTCTTTCTTCCTCAATTGTCTTCAAATCACCTTTTTGTGTATCTTTTTGATTTTTCATTTTATTCCCCTGTTCTCAACCTTTTTCTGATAGCTGCGTTTATAATTTTCACTCATTTCAAAAGCTGTTACAGGTCTGAAATAAGTTCCGTATAATTTTTCGATAATAACATCTAAATATCTGCCGCTACCTGACCATCCGGATAAGATATACCTTTCTTTCCCTTTTCTTTTCGAATCAGGATCCTTTTTCATGATATGCAGACCGTAACATACATCTATAACTTCGTCAGGACTTACTCCATGTCTGGCAATTTCTTTGTTATTATAATCGTCCCATTCCAGTCCGGATATTTTCATATTGTGCTCATAATTAATGTAACACACTGTAACACATTTTTCAACATCGTATCAATACAAAAAATAGTTGTAACAAACCCTGTTCCACTTCCGTTTACTGTATATAAGCCCCGAACAGGGCAAAACCTGAAGGAGGAATAAAACAGGATGAAAAAGAAAATTATCGCAGTTCTGATCGTGGTAGCTTTGCTTACCGTAGGGCTCACCGCTATCCCGATCATGGCGGATGCGGCTAACCCCCATCTGAACCATGTCCAGCTCACTCCCGCTGAGATCACTGTAATACCGGGAGCTACCCAGCAATTTACCGCCCAGGCCTATGATGACAACAATCAGGCGCTAGCCAATGTCACCTACTTCTGGATGCTGGCCGCGGGCGGCGGCACACTGACCCCCACCGGAGCCTTTATCGCCGGCACGGTTGGCACCTATCAAAATACTATCGAAGTAATCGCCGTGCAGGGCACCACCACTAAAGTCGCCACCGCCTCCGTTACAGTTGTCGCCAGTATCGGACCTTTAGCGACAGTCAAGATCACCCCGGCCGCCGCCGATGTTAAACCCGGTGCGACCAAACAGTTCTCTGCCCAGGGCTACGACCTGAATAATGTTCCGATTTCCGGCCTGACCTATACCTTCACCGGCGTAGGCACGGTTGGTTCCGTCAGCGCTGCCGGATTATTCACCGCAGGCACCACCGGCGCATATACCGTTAACGTCAGCACCACCCAGGGCACCGTAACCGTCACCGGCACCGCTGCCGTTAATGTCACCGCAAATCCGGCGAATACCAACCCGACACGCGGATTAGGCAGATTCATTAACGCTTTTAAAGGCTATTGGAAGGGTCTCGGCTCTGACAATTTCCTGGGCGGCCAGTGGCAGGTTAAAAATGGCGCCGCCGTCGATACCTATAAATTAACCTCGGGCATCGTGCAGACCGCTTCCGACACTTCCCTGACAATCATGGCCAACGGCCAGACTGTAGCTACTACCTTCGCGCTGACCACCAGCTCCGTGATCGAACCGAAGAATACCAAGCTGGCCGCCAACGACAAAGTACTGGTAATGACCGTCAATGACACGGTAACGAGAGTCGTAAAGATTGTTCCCCCCGCGCCGAAACCAACGCCCGACACTACGAAAAAATCGGATAAACCAAATCCTCCGGCGCACGGCAAACTGAACAGGTCAAATAGATAACCCTGCCAATACGAGATTTTATTCGAAAATAACGCCAGCAAATTAACAATCGAACAGCCAAATNNGGTAGTCCCGACGACTTGGAGAGGGCAAAATGCGGCACATACTGTTATCAGGTAAAATATATACAATATGGAATCATCAACACCCGCTCACAAGTCAGAGGACTATCTGGTCCAACAGGCAATCAAACGCGACCGGGCAGCATTCACCGCCCTGTATGAGAATTGCGTCGACCAGGTCTACCGCCACGTTTACTACAAGGTTTCCAGCCACGCCGACGCTGAGGATATTACGCAGGAAGCTTTCGTCAAGGCCTGGAAATCGATCGATAGGTACAAACAAACCGGCGCTCCTTTCGTTACCTGGATTATCACTATCGCCGGCAACCTGGTAATCGACCATTACCGCAAACAGAAAAAGGTGGTGGTTACCGATGAAGTATTCGAATACGACCAGAATAACCAGATCCCGGACCCGGCCCAGGAAGCAGAAATAAATTACAGTAACACAATTATCAAAGAGGCTGTCCTGAAACTGAAGGGAGACAAACAAAAAGTGATCATGATGCACTTCATCGACGGCCTGACTTATGAAGAAATTGCCAGAGCATTGAACAAGAACGAAGGCGCCATCCGGGTCATCCAGTACCGGGCGCTGGGGGAATTAAAAAGCTTTTTGAAGCGTGACTGACATGAAGAAAGAACAAATACTCGCCAATTGCATCGAGGAGATCCTTAGCGGGAAAAGCACAATTGAAGATTGCGCGAAACGTTACCCGCAGCTGGAGAACGAGTTGCGTTCAATGCTGGAAATCGTTGCCAGCCTGAAACCCGATGATGTCCGCCCGTCGCCGCAATTTAAAGAGCGCGCGAAAATGCATCTCTTTGATGAGAATAAGGTTACCCCCGTGAAAGCCCCCTCCCGTGGATTCTGGAGTTGGTCGGCGCCGTCACCCGTTAGGGTACTCGCCTCCATCGGCATCGCTATCCTGGTTTTCGCCGCGGCCGGCGGCACTACCGTCTATGCCGCGCAGAGCAGCCTGCCCGGGGATACGCTTTACGGCGTAAAAACCGGCGTAGAAAATCTCCAGTTAGCGGTAACCTCCAGTCCAGCCAATAAAGCCGATCTTTACCTGAAGTTCGCGCAGCGCCGCATCGACGAAGTGCAGCAGCAGGTTAAATTAAACCGCGATATCAGCGCGCAGGCGCTGGTCATCGTCCAGCAGCAGTTCGATAACGCGCTGAAAGCGCTCAGCAACTCGGATAACACCAAAGCCAGCGATAATACACTCAGTAAATTATCCGTGGCTACTATGAATCAACAGGTGGAACTGGAGCAGTCAATTGCCGGCGCTCCGCAGAAAAGCCAGCCGGTTTTACAGCAGATCATCGATGAAACGCGGCGCGGCAACACGATCGCCCAGGTTGCCTATGCCAATAAAGATTACCTGAAAAATCAGCCGTCGGTCAGTGACAAAAAGCTGGACGCCGGTCAGTTTAATATCGAAGGGACATTGCTCAGCGTCAAGGGCAAAACCTGGGACGTCGGCGGCACCATTATCGAGAATGTCCACCTCGCCGGAAAAACCCCCGATATAGGCAGCCGGGTGGAACTGCAGGGGCTGGTCAAAGATAATAATACATACATCAGCAAGATCCAGGTCAGCGCCGGTACACCGGAACCCACGAAGGTAGAAGGTCAATTCGCCGGCACCAACCAGAACGGCACCGCCAATATCAGCGGCATCGCGGTCAAAATCAGCAACGATACTAATAATCCTCCACTCAATCCGGGCGACAATGTGCAATTACAAAGCGGCACGAACAACGGTAACCTGGATGTGACCAACCGGGATACCGGCAGCCAGAGTACAAGCATGAGCGGTACACTGACGTCAATAGACACGGAAAAAGGCACAGTTACGGTCAAGGTCACCGGCAGCCAGGTCGTTGTCATTACCTATAAAGCCCGCATCGAGAATAAAAACGACAGCCGCCGGACATATCAATTATCCGATCTCAAACGTTACATCGGGCGTGACATTCGGCTCGAAGGCTTATCCAGGCATGATAACAAGCTCTACGCCAACCTGCTGAAGATAGACACCGGGCGTTAGGTTGCTTCTCCCCCGAAGCGGTCCGAAAAAGGATTTAATTTTTTTAATTGTCATTGTCGGGCGCTTGTCCGCCTCTGGAGGATGACCCGAAAATCCAGGGAATTTCAGATGGCCTCAATAAAACGGGGGTTCTCCCTTCATTCATATTTCGAGTTTTTATTTATTCTGTAATTGTTGAATCTGGAGGAACAGGCGTCCCTGCCTGTCCGGTCATAAATAAATCANNGTTTCGTACTTATTCAGGTTGTTTCCGCCGGTTTTAATGAAACCCCGCGCATAAAAACACCGTACAGCAAACTGGCAGCGATCATAAATATGCCGACAATGCCGAACGCGATCCTGTATTGCGTCGTACCGGCAAAGATACCGATCATGACCCCGGTCAGGATCGGGCCTAATGACTGTCCGATGTCCATGATCGTCGAAAGCAGCCCCATCGCGCTGCCGCGGCTGGAAGCCTTCGATAAATCCGCCACCAAGGCAGATGTCGAAGCTGTCACCGTGGCCAGACCCAGTCCGAACAACCCGACCAGTGCGATCAGCACAAACCAGTTCGCCGAGAAAGCCAGCGCGCCGGTAACGATTCCCCCCAGCGCCAGCCCGCTGATAATGATCGGCACGCGGCCGTGCCGGTCGGAGATGCGCCCCATGATCGGCTTGGTCAGGGCAACCACCAGGATCTGTCCGGTAAAAAGTCCCCCGATGGCCAGCGTGGAAAAATTGGTATTTTCTTTCAGGTAGCGTGGTAAAAAGGTCTCCACTGCGCCGTAAGCAAAATACTGCACCGCTTCTACCAGACTGGTGGATAAAATCCCCCGGTGCGTGACAATGGCAATGACTTCTTTGCCGTAATCGCGTTTTTCTCTTTTAGCCGCCGGCGCCGCCGGTTTTTTGGGGAACGGGATAAAAACCGCCGCCGAAAAGGCCAGAATGCCGAGAACGCCGTCGGCCAGGTAGACCCAGTGGAAATCATTGCCGAAGATCAGCGCGCCGCCCAATAACGGCGCCAGGAAGCGTCCGACCATCGTGGCTGAGGAATACCAGGCCATTCTTTCACCGCGGCCTGTGCTGTAGGTATCCGCCACTGCTGCCATCGCAATCGGGCCCAGAATGGCTGTAGCGAGGCCGTGATAGACGCGCACCAGCACCAGCGACCACACCGCATGCACAAACAGGTAACCGAACGGCGCGGTGGCAAAAACAAAAGCCGCGATCAGCAGCAAACGCCGCCGTCCGATGATATCGGAGAGCGCCGCTGCCGGGAAACTGACCAAAATACCTACTATCGTCGAGGCGGCGGCCACAAACCCCAGCGTCTTGTCCGGAATGCCCAGCGAACCGGCAAATAACGGTAAAACAGGGCTCTTGGACATCGTGGAGCTGAAAATCGCCAGCCCGCCCATGATGCATAACAGTATAAACGGCGACAGGTTAAATTTGAATTTCATTTCTTTTTCCCTCTTTTGGTAATTTCTCTGAGGCTGTCCGAAATCTTTTAGGTTGCCAAATTAAACCCATTCACCCCCCTTTCGCTAAAGGCTATAGTCCCTGAGGCACGAACGGGAGGGATTAGAGGGATTTACTTACCCAACCGCGTTCAGCCGTCATGACGGAATACAAAGGATATAAAAAAACCTCCCGGAGGAGGTTATGAACCTTCCTTTTCACGGTATATCCGCGCCTATCGTTTCCCTTGCGGGATGGCTTTGGCACCTCTAAGAAAGATTAAAGGTTGCCGGGCGGGTTATAGGGCCAACTCCCTGACCGCCACTCTCGATAGCTGACTATTTAATTATGATGTACTGGTGATATTCTAGCTGGAATATGGAGGAGATGTCAAACGTTTATAAATATTTGGCGCGCAATATTGCCGAAATTATTGGGCAGTTCCTAATTGACTATTTCATAAATAATAACTAAATGGTAAAATAATGTCAATCTGTCTAAAACTTACTACCAAAAAACAGTGTATGGAGAAAATCATGGCTATTCGATTCAAATCATTATTGGTCGTTTTTTTGATTTCGAGTTTTCTTATTAGTTCCGGTTGTGAGACCAATAAAACCGCAGCTGGCCCGACAATTACTTTGACTTACCAGGCCGACCTCAGCAAGAAAGATCCGGCAAAGACTGATGTTCAGATTATGGCGGATATTAAATCGATAATAACCAATCGACTACAAGCCTACGGCATCACCAAAACTGTAGTTCAGATACAAGGAAGTAATCGAGTTTTAGTCGAGCTTACCGGTGTTGACGATACCGATAAAGTGATAAGTCTGATCGGGGAAGTTGGTTTGCTGGTGTTTAAGGAAAAGCAATATGATTCCCATAACAATCCAATCACAGATGCCAACGGAAGTCCGGTATGGACGCCGGCAGCCGCCACCGGTTCTGACGGCACACAGGAAGCATTGACCGGCAAATATCTGAAACCCGATGCTATTGTGATTCTGGATTCCCTGGGAAAACCTGAAGTGTCTTTTGAATGGAACAGTGAAGGAGCGAAATTGTTCGAACAGATTACCACCAGAAATCTACACAGACCGTTGGGAATTTTCCTGGATAATGAGCTGATATCCGCTCCGATCGTCCAGGCAATCATCAAGGATAAAGGAGTCATTACCGGTGTAAAAATTGATGAAGCAAAAATTCTGGTGGTCCAATTAAATTCCGGCGCTCTGGATATTCCCTTGCAGTTAATCAGCCATACGACGAATGCTCATTAGGTTTTCATAGCGTAGCCAATTAAAAGGTAACCACCTATACAAAAACAGGATGTAATTTGGTAGACCGGTGGTTTGGTCTACCAAATTACACCCATACTAAAGAGTTCGGGTTTCAGCTTTTTCAGTCTTAGCCCTCTTCCTCTCAGACCGAAGTTATACTACCTGTTCCATGAATTGAACGACGGAGCTTTCGGCGCCTGTTTAGGCTGCTGGAAAGACGGCGGGGCTACCGGTGTTTTGCGTTGCGCGAACTGGGCGCGGCGCAGGAAAGCCGGTACATCCAGCTGATCCTCGTTATTGCCTTTCAGGGTTTGCATATATCCGCTGATCTCAGCTTCATTTGCGGGGCTGCCGCTTAAGGAACTGGTGGCGAAACCAGTGGCGATCAAGGTGATCCGGATATCTTTGTCCAGGGTAGTATCGCGCACGACGCCGAAGATGATATTGGCATCGGGGTCAACAGCTTGTTTGATCACTTCCGCAGCTTGATTGACTTCGAATAGAGATAAATTCTCGCCGCCGGTGATATTGAACAGGACGCCCTTGGCGCCGTTGACGGCTACATCCAGTAACGGGCTGGATAATGCTGATTTCGCGGCGTCGATCGCGGCATTCTGACCGGTGCCTTTACCGATTGACATCCAGGCAGGTCCGGCATCTTTCATGATCGAGCGGACATCGGCAAAATCAAGGTTGATCATACCGGGAACGGTGATAACCTGAGCGATTGCCTGTACACCATTTGCGAGAACTTCATCGGCCAGTCTGAACGCGGCATCGACGCCGGT